>JAGXHO010000198.1 GCA_024636105.1 Trueperaceae bacterium
CCGCGCTCTAAAACCTTGGCGGTGCGGCGACGTTCCTCACCCCGGGTGCGATCGAACTGCTCGGAATGACGCCGCCGGCGGCACTCTGGTTTTGGCTGCCGTCGCTCTTCGTTTTCGATCTCGCCAGCGTTGGCGCGTTCATCACCTACCTCGCGCTCGGCGATCTCGTCTTGGCGGTCGCGACCATCGCAAGCGTCAAGGCGGCGACGCGGAAGACGCATCGGCGATTACTGACGAACACCTAAGGTGCCCGGCCGAACTGCCGCGTTCACATGAGGCGGCTCCCCGCCCCCTGACCCGGCCCGGTCGCTCGTATCCTCGCTTCATGGTGGAGATCCAGGCCGACGCGACCTTCGTCCCGTACCCTGTCGACGATGGCGACGAGCTCTTTGCGAACGGCATCTTCGTGTTCAACGTCACCCGGATCCTCGAGTACGTCGCACGCCATCCCGCGAAGGTCGCCCTCGTGCCGGTCTCGGTGCGCAGCTTCCCGCGGTGGGATCGAACGCTCGCTGGCGCCCACGTCGAGGCAGCCGATCTCGCTCGCCCCGTCCTGCTCGCTGAGATTTCGCCGGGGAGCTTCAACCTGATCGATGGCCACCACCGGATCGAGAAGGCGCGCCGGCAGGACGTCGAGACGCTGCCGGCCTACCGGCTGACCGCTGCCCAGCACGTGCGCTTCCTGGTGAGCATGAGGGCATACCTGGCTTTCGTCGGCTACTGGAACGGCAAGGTGGCGGAGGCCGGGAAGGCCGACGCATGACCGTCGCCAAACCGGCGGTGGCGGTGCTGCCGGAGCTGCTCGACGTGGTCTTTTGCGACGTCGAGACCAACGCCGGCCCCGTCCTGGTGCGCGACCTGCTGCCGCGCCTGGCACGGTTCGAGTTGCGTTAGGCGACCCTGCCGTCGTACGAGCGGACCCTCTGACCGCTCAGATCCACCCGGACCACGTCGGCTCAGTGAAGGTCGCCGCACGACTCGGACTGATCGCAACCAGCTCGACCGACGCTGAAGGCAAGCCGATCTGGTCCAGCGAACCTCGTTGCCTAGGACAGCATGGACTTGATGCGCTCCACGGGCAGGTAGAGCCTACCGGCCACCATCTTCGACCCCTCAACCTGGAAGACCCCCACGAACGGAAAGCTAACCGACCTGCCGGTTGCCCCAATGCCGTAGAACTCCCCGATGTGGGTTCCCTCGAACCTGAACTCCACCACGAATGCGTCGTCACCTACGTACACGGCGAGTCGTTCCGAGTCGGCCTCGAACATCTCGCCGTACCACGCAGAAAGCATCTGCGAGATGGCGTCCCTGCCCTCGAAGACCTCACCGGAGTTCTCGAACGTAAAGACCGCGTCCTCGGCAAGCGGGAACGGGCCGCCGCGCATGTAGGCCTCCGCCACCTTCTCCACGTCTACTCTCGACATCGATCCTCCTCGTCGATCTTCTGAACTCAGTCGCAAGAAACCTACTCGACGCGATCAGGCTGGCCCTGAGCGACGTGCCGGCAAGCGCTCCAGACGCCCCTGAGCCCGCATGCTAACGCCGGCGGTAGGGTTGATGGTATCGCCGGTGGTTTTTGGACAGTTTCGTGGGTCTCGTGATCCGACGACCTCCGAACGCTCTTCGTCGTCGTCGCCGTCGTCGAAACGATCTATGCCGCGTTAGCCCTATGGACGCCGCCGAGCCTATGCTGCCGATCACGGGTTGGGTTCGATCGCCGGATGGGCAATGGGTCGTCAAGCTGCTGGGGGCGTCGCTCGGCTTCCAGGCCGTCATCGCGTGGATGTTCCGAAAGGACCCACCCATCGGGGTCGCCTGGGCACTGGCCGGGTATCGGCAGTTGCTGACGAACATGTAACAGCAGCGGCGCGGCGACCTCGACGCCGCACATGCCGGGCACCGTCGTGCCGTCGGCGCGCCCCACCCACACGCCGGCAACGAACGCGCCGTCGTATCCGATCGCCAGCGCGTCGCGGTGGCCGTGGGAGGTGCCAGTCTTGAAACCGAGTGGCCAGTCAGGTAGCCGCGCCGATCGAGGCCCTTCCTGAGGACATCGCCGGCGTGTCAGCCCGCTTCGGGCGTGATCAAAGCGAGCAGCCGCGCCGGTCCGAGCGCCTCGGTGAGCGCCACCACCGGCAGGTTCCATGAGGTCTTCGGCGCCGCGCGGGCGGTGATCGGCCGCCGTAGTCCTCTGGGCGGTGCCGGAAGCAGATCGCTCCACGATCAGCGATCCTGAGGTCGACCACGCCTCGCTGTGCTTCGTGCAGGACCCGCCTGGCGGAACGTTGCGCCGACGCGATACGCTCGCCCCACACAAGATCGGAGGTCGCCATGCCGTCACCCGACGACCGTCGGCACTTCACGCTCGAGCCCCTCGCCGACGGCATCTGGGCCGCGATCCACCGCGTCGGCGGGTGGGCCATCGGGAACGCCGGAATCATCGACCTCGGCGACGCCACGCTGCTCTTCGACGCCCTCCTCACCCCGGCTGCGGCTGACGACCTCGCTGCCGCGGCCCTCGCGCTGACGGGCCGCGCCCCCGCCGCCATCGTGCTGAGCCACTACCACAACGACCACATCCGCGGCTCGCAGGTCTTCCCCGGCGTCCCGATCGTCGCCACCCGCGCCACGCGGAGCCTGATCGATACGCTCGGCCGCGACGAGCTCGCCTCCGATCTCGAGCATGCGGCGCCCCAGCTCGCCCGCACGGCGGCGATGGCCGTCGCCGACGATCCGGCCCACCGCGCTTACGCCGCCTCCTTCGAGCCCTATTGGGCTGGCCTCGTCGCCAGCGCGCCGAACGTGACGCTGCGGCTCCCGACCGTCACGTTCGAGGATCGTCTCGAGTTCCACGGCAGCCGCCGGACGGCCCGAGTGATCTCGCTCGGCCCAGGCCACACGCCCGACGACGCCGTCCTGGTGCTCGAGGACGATGGCGTCGTCTTCTGCGGCGACCTGCTGTTCGTCGGCTGCCATCCCTACCTGGCCGACGGCGACCCCGACGGGTGGCTCCGCGCCCTCGACACCCTCGGCGGGTACGGGTCGGCGCGGTTCGTACCGGGCCACGGGGCGGTCGGTTCGGCATCCGACGTCCGCGCCCTCAGCGACCACATCCAGGGGCTGCAGGCGACGGCCGCGCAGCTGCATCGCGATGGCGCGAGCGATGACGCTGTGGAGGAACTCCTTCCGCGCGACGCTTCGGCCGCCTGGGACTTCGCGTTCCCGTTCTATCGAAGCAACCTGCGGTTCCTGCTCGAGCGGGAGCGGTCCATCTGAAGGCGACCCTCGATGACCTCGAGAAGCTCCGTGAAGACGTAGATGCCACCGCGGCGCCCCCGAGGGGGGCGAGCCGTGTCGGCACCGTCGGGCGGGCGTCGGAGGAGTCGGCGATCCGCAGCGCACTCGAGAACGCACGGTGCGTGACCGTCATCGGGATGGCGGGCGTCGGCAAGTCCCACTTGGGCCTGCGCACCGCCGCCCGCCTCGCTCGAGAGGGTGGTACGCGTTCGAGGGCGGGGTCGCCGGGGCGGGCTTGGCGTCGCCGGTGAGGCACCCGCGGGCGACTCGGCCCGCCCATGACCGGCGTCGAAGAGAACATTGACTAGTTTCAGAAGGCCAAAAGGTGCTAAATTGCCCGAATGACGCGGGTCATCTCGAGCGATACGCTCGCCTTGAAGCTCTCGGAGTCGCTCGCCGCACGGCTGCCGCAACGCACGCCACGCGACGTACGGCTCCCGCGCGTTCCCAACAAGGCCCTCGCGGTGATCGGGGTGCGCCGTGGCGGCAAGACCTCGTTCCTCGAGCGCCACATCGCCGATCGCGTCGCGGCCGGTGACCCCCCTGGAACCCACCTGCTCGTGTCGCTCGAGGACGAGCGGCTCGTTGGGATGACGGCGGAGGACCTGGGCTGGCTCCTCGAGGAGCACAAACGGGTCGTCTCGAGCGTCCGTGAGGCGGGGCGCCGGACGATCTACCTCGACGAGATCCAGGTCGTCCCCGGCTGGGAGTCCCTCGTGCGGCGCGTCCTGGATGCCCACGACACCGACGTCTTCATCTCCGGCTCCTCCGCCAAGCTGCTCAGTCAGGAAGTGAGCACGTCGCTCCGTGGTCGCGCGATGGAGGTGCGCGTCCACCCGTTCTCGTTCCGAGAGACGCTCCGCCATGCCGGCCACGAGCCGACCGAGGAGTGGTCGCGCCTCGGTCCCGACCAGCGGGCCGGCATCGACGCCGCACTCCGCGCCTACCTGATGGTCGGCGGCTTCCCGGAGTCTCAGGGGATCGACGTCCGCGACCGCCTGCCGCTGCTCAAGGGGTACGTCGACGTCATGCTGCTCCGGGACGTCATCGAGCGGCATCGGGTCACCAACGTCGAAGCCCTGCGCCGACTCCAGCGCCACCTCATGGCGAACCCCGCGGGATCGTTCGCCGTCTCCAAGTTCCACCGCGACCTCAGGTCCCAGGGGTTCTCGGTTGCCGAGGAGACGCTGCACCTGCTGCTGCAGCACCTCGAGGACGCCTTCATGGTTCGCGTGGTGGGGATGCATACGGCATCGGAGCGGCAGCGGATGCTGAACCCCCGGAAGGTCTACCCGGTCGATCCCGGCCTCATCCCGGTGTTCCAACGCGCAGGACGCGAGAACCGGGGTCGGAGCCTCGAGACCGCCGTGCTGATCGAACTCGAACGACGCGGCTACGCCGCCGGCTGGGTGCGCGTCGCCGAGGACCAAGAGGTCGACTTCTTCGCCGAGCATCAGGTCGCCGACGACCTGCTCGTGCAGGTGTCGCTCGACACCGCGTCGGAGTCGACGTGGAGCCGCGAGGTTCGATCCCTGCAGGCGGCCGCCGAGGCGTACCCACACGCACGGCCCCTCCTGCTGACGCTCGATCCGACGCCGCCCAATCGGCCACTACCGACGCGGCTCGAGTGGATGCCGGCGTCGCGGTGGTTGCTCGGGGAGGAGTGACGGACGTCACCGCCGTTCGTCGATCAGCCTGCGTGGCAAGGCGTCCCCGAACGCCGCCCGCTTGCAGCACGACCCCATGCACAAGCTGCTCCTCGGCCGCGACCCCCTCGCGGGCGCGGGGTTGGTGTCGCAACCGACGCTCTCGCGCTTCGAGAACGGCGTGCGCGCCCGCGAACTGCTGGGCATGAGCACCGCCCTCGCCGCGTGCGTCCCAGGCGACAGCCGCCGGAGGCGACGGTGGCAGGACCTGAGCGACGAGTTGGAATTGAAGGTCGAGGCGACGACCTACCGGGCGCTTCACCCGCGTCTCCGCAACCGCGTCCTCCAGGACGAGATCAGGATCCTGTGAAGGACCGCGATCCGTCGCTGTACCTGACCCACGTCCTCGAAAGCGTAGAGCGCACGGTGGTGGAGGGGGAGGGCATCGGTCGCTCGTGCATCGGCAGTTGGAGACCGTGCTCGCCGAGCTTTGAGCGTGGGGGGCGCAGGGCCGTATCGTGTACGCATGAACCTCACGCTCGATGAGATCCGCAGCACGGTCGCGGCGCCGATGGCGAGGCGTGGCGTCGTGCGGGCCGGCGTGTTCGGGTCGTTCGCGCGCGGCGAGGCGTCTGCGTCGAGCGACGTCGACTTCCTCGTGGAGTTCGAGGAGGGTCGAACGCTGTTGGACCTGTCGGGTTTGCGCTTGGATCTTTGCGACGCGCTCGGGCGGGAGGTCGACGTCGCGACGCCGGGGTCGCTGCATCCCAGGCTCCGGGACCGGATCCTCGGTGAGGTCGTGTCCATCCTGTGAGCCGAGGCGTCGACATCCTCCTGGGCGAGATCCTCATGGCCATCGACCTGCTCCGCCGCTACACCGAGGGGCTGGATTTCGAGGCGTTCGCCACCAACGTGGAGAAGCAGGACTCGGTCGTCCGGCGGCTCGAGATCATCGGCGAGGCGGTCAAGGGCATCCCGAGCGAGGTGCGGGCGGCGTACCCGGACGTGCCGTGGCGCGACATCGCCGGCGCCCGGGACGTTCTGGTGCACGAGTACTTCCGCGTCGACCTCGCGATGGCTTGGAACATGGTCCAGAAGGACCTACCGGTTCTCGAGACGCACGTGCGCCGGATGCTCGACGAACTCGGACCGACTGCAGGCTGAGGTTCGCGGGGGCTAAACGCCCCCTCAAAGAACCCCCCGCCCGCAGCTGACCGTGGCGGCGGTGGAGGGGCACCCGTCGCTCGTGCATCGGCAGGTCGGGCGGGCTGTCAGCGATCTCCCTTGGTCCTGGTCGGCCTCATCGGCTGCTCGACCCGCGTTCGCAGCCGGTTGGGCGTCAGCCGCCTTTTCGATCCAGCGCTCGAAGCCACGCCGCCACCGCGGCCCCGTCGTCCGGCGTCAGGTCGTGCCCCGCCTCGAACCGCTCGACGTGGACCTCGGCACCGTGCTCCTGGAGGTAGGCGACCGCGGCTTCCGCCTGGAGCCCGTAGGGGTCGGCGTGGCCGAGCAGGGCCAGGACCGCCGTGCTCGCCAGGTCGCCGGCCGGTGGCTCCTCGGGGACCAAGGCTGGACGCAGGAGGATGGCGCCCGCGTAGGTGTCCGGGTTGCGCGCGAGGCTGGCCAAGGCGAGGTTGGCACCGTTGGAGTACCCGACCAGGGTCACCGCTCCGGGATCGAAGCCGTACACGTCGGCGGCGTCGCGTTTGAGCGCAGCGAGCGCGTCGGCTTCCGCCGCGAGCTGCTCCAGGTCGAAGCCGTCCGCATGGCGCCGGAAGTAGCGAGGGCTGCCCTCCTCGAGGGAACGTCCGCGCACGGCGAGCAGGTGCGCGGCTGGCGCCGCGTTGCGGGCGAAGGCGAGCAGCGACGTCTCGTTCCCACCCGAGCCGTGCAGGAGCAGCAGCGTGGGCCCACCGGTGCCGGGCACGAAGCGGTGCACCCAGCCAAGGTCGCGCTTCGGCGGCCGCGGCTCGCCGGGTGCGGCAACAACGGGGAGGACGACCTCGATGAGGGCGCGCTTCGCCTCGAGCTCCTCGGGAAGCACCAGGTCGAGGCCCAGCCGCTCGGGCGGCTGGTCCGCCGCGAGGCCGGGGCCGTCGGTGGCGACTTCAAAGATGGCTCCACCCGGCTCGCGAAGGTAGAGGGAGCGGAAGAAGCCGTGCTCGCGCAAGGGGTTCAGCTCCAGGTCCTCGGCGCCCAGTCGTTCCGCGAGGCGCTCGTGCGTGGCGTTGGAGGCGGTGCGGAAGGCGACGTGGTGGAGCGTGCCGACCCCGCCGGCGGAGGGCCAGAAGCCGCTCGCGTCGCGCACGAGGACCGTATGGCCCACGGGGGCGTCGCTGCGGTAGCGGCGCACCGAATCCTCGGTGCCGACGTGCGCGAAGCCCAGGTGGTCGGCGAGGATCCGGCCGGTGGCGTCGGGTTGGTCGCTCCAGAGGGTGACGTGGTGCAGGCCGCGGACGCTCGCCTCGGCGGGCACGTCCGAGCCGTCCCACGAAAGCGCCACCGGCGCGTCGGGAACGCCGACGAGCGTGATGGGGAGCCCGTCGGGGTCCTCGAGCGAGAGCAGCGTTCGCTCCCCGTCAGGCGTCGGACCGCGGAAGCGGACGCCGCGCTCCAAGAAGCGCTGGACCCAGACCCCGACGTGCTCGAGCGGGACGATCAGGCCGATCTCGGTGGCTTGCCCGACGCAGCGCCGCCCGCGGGCGGTGTCGGGCCAGGCGAAGAAGGTGAGGAGGGTGCCGGGGCGGGCCTGGGCGTCGCCGTAGAAGAGGTGCAGCGTGCCGGGGTCCTCGTGGTTGACGGTGCGCATCACGAGGCGCAGGCCGAGCAGGCCGGCGTAGAAGTCGACGTTGGCCTGGGCGTCGCCGGTGATGCCGGTGGTGTGGTGCAGGCCGTGCGTCATGTGCGCCTCCTAGGGTGCGGTGCCTCCTGTGTTAGGTGCGGGCGAACGCTGCGGCACTCCGAACCCGGTCGCCACCGAATCGCCCCGTGCTCGTACAGGATGCCCGTCAGGTGGCGGGCTGCGATGCCCGCCACCGCAAGATGGCGGCATAGGCTTCGCGCTCCAAGGACGGGCCACCCGAACGGTCGGCGAACCCAGAGGGGCTGTGCTGGATCGACCGGGCAAGTCCTGCCACGGCCTCGCGACCTTGGGTCTCCATGAGGCCCGCCTCTTCATCGGTCAGGCGGAGCACGACGGAGAAGCCAACGGCGGACCAGTTGCAGTTCACGTCCAGAACGAATCCCTGTTCGTCCTGGAGCAAGAACCAATCGTGGGGCTGGTGGTCGACGACGACCATTGCCTTGGAAATCGCTGGCCTATGGAGCCTTCGTGGGCCCACCGTTCGCCCGACGCGCCCCCGCCGCTTCACGGAACTACGGCGGCCCAATGATTGGCCACCGCATCCCTCGCAGCTCCACAAACCGCGGACGTCACGACGGCAGGATAGCCGGACCCAGCGGAAGCACCCAGAGGGCAGCGAAAACTCCATCTCCCTTCATCCGCTCCAAGCGCCCGAACTCTTGAGCTAGGCCGCACCGCGACCTCGTAGGCGCGGTGGAGGTGTAGGGTCGTACACAGGAGGTCACACAGACATGGCCACGAACCTCGACCTCGATCCCCGACTCCTCGACCGGGCGTTCCGCCTGAGCGGTGAGCGCACCAAGAAGGCGACCGTCACGCGTGCGCTCGAGGAGTACGTCGCGCGGCTGGAACAGCGACGCGCCACCGTGCTGTTCGGCGAACTCGAGTGGGACGCCACGTACGACTACAAGGCCGAACGCTCGCGCGACGGATGAGCCTTCTCGTCGACACCAGCGTCTGGTCGCTCGCCTTCCGACGCGACGTCGGGCACGCTGCGCCGCAGGTCGTGGTGCTCCGCGCGGCGCTCGAAGGCGCCAGGCTCGTCGTCACCACCGGGTTCGTCGTCCAGGAACTCTTGCAGGGGTTCGCCGGCCCGCGGGACGGCGCGCGACTCCTCGAGCGCCTCTCGGCGCTGACGTTCGTCCACCCCGACCTCGACGACCACGTCGCGGCCGCTGAGGTTCGCAACGCCTGCCGTCGCAAGGGCGTCCAGGTCGGCACCATCGACGCCCTCCTCATCCAGTTGTGCCGGCGGCACTCCTTGGAGCTCCTCACCAGCGATGGCGACTTCGCCGCCGCAAGGGAGCACGTCGGGTTCGGTCTCTGGTCGGGCTGAGGCGGTGCGTCGCGGGCGGCCCGGGATCCGAGCGAAGGCCGCTTTCGCCTTGGCCACGACGGCGAAGGGACTCGCTTCAACCGGGCGCAGCTCGGCGACGACGGTGCCGTGGCGCGTGATGCGAACCGCCACGATGTCGATCGTGACCCCGCCCTCGCTCAGCCGCGCGCCACCCGCAGCAACTGCCGGACCGCGCCCAGGTGAGCCCTGGTCCTTGAGGGTTCGTAGGGGACGCGGACCGTGATGAATCGAAGCCGCCGGCGCCCGCGGTACGGTGGTCCATGACCGCGTCGAACGGCCAGCACTGGAACCCGGAGCAGTACGCGCAGAACGCCCGCTTCGTCTCCGACCTGGGACGGCCCGTGCTCGAGCTCCTCGCGCCTGAGTCGGGCGAACGCATCCTCGACCTCGGGTGTGGCGACGGTGCGCTGTC
>JAGXHO010000199.1 GCA_024636105.1 Trueperaceae bacterium
ACCCTGGCCGCCTACGCGCTCTCGCGGGCCGCGATCCGCGGCACCCAGACGATCACCTACGGCCTGGTGCTGTTCTCGTCGGTCGTCACCGGCACCGCCGCGATGGTGCCGATCTTCCTGATGATCGTGCGGATGGGGCTCATCGACACCCACCTGGGCGTGATCCTGGTGTTCACCGGCGGCCTGCTGCCGGCGGCGATCTTCATCATGCGCGACTTCGTCGATTCGATCCCGCGCTCCTACGAGGAGTCGGCGATGGTCGCCGGCGCGAGCTCGTGGGCCGTCTTCCGCGACGTGGCGCTGCCCATCGTGCGCCCCGGGATGATGGTCGTGGGCGTGTGGGCCTTCGTCAACGTCTGGGGCGGCTTCCTGATCCCGTTCATCTTGCTGCGTAGCAGCGAGAAGATGCCCGCCTCGGTGGCGATCTACTCGTTCTACACGGAGGCCGGGACGCCGCTGGTGACGCTCACCGCCGCATACTCACTCCTCTACACCGTGCCCGTCCTACTGCTCTACCTGTTCGTCAACTGGAAGTACGGCTTCCGGTTCTTCGGAGGGATCAAGTCGTGACCGAACCCACGTTCCGCGGAGGCTGCCCATGGCGCTGGTGAGCTTCGACGCCGTCGAGAAGGCCTTCGGCACCGTCAAGGCCGTCGACGGCGTCTCGTTCGACATCGCCGACGGCGAGTTCGTCTGCCTGTTGGGGCCCTCGGGCTGCGGCAAGACGACGACGCTGCGGCTCATCGCCGGACTCGAGAAGCCGACCGCCGGCACCATCCACATCGGCGACCGCGACGTCACCAAGCTCGCCGCCCGCGACCGCGACATCGGGATGGTCTTCCAGGACTACGCCCTCTATCCACACATGTCGATCGCCGACAACATCGGCTACCCGCTGAAGGTGCGCGGCGCCGCCGTCGCCGCCCGCGATCGACGCGTGCGCGAGGTCGCCGACCACCTGCAGATCGGCAACCTGCTCGAACGCCGACCCGGACAGATCTCCGGCGGCCAGCAGCAGCGCACGTCGGTCGCGCGCGCGGTGGTCCACGAACCGCAGGTGTTCCTGTTCGACGAGCCGCTGTCGAACCTCGACGCGAAGCTGCGCCTCGAGGCACGCTCCTTCCTCAAGCACCTCCAGCGTGAGGTGGGCGTCACCGCCGTGTACGTCACCCACGACCAGGCCGAGGCGATGGCGATCGCCGACCGGATCGCGGTGATGCACGAGGGCAAGATCGTCCAGATCGGCCCACCCCTCGAGGTCTATCGCCGGCCCGCGACGACCTTCGTGGCGAACTTCCTCGGCAGCCCCCCGATGAACCTGCTGCCGTTCACCGTGCACGGCGGCCCGCGACCGCGGCTCGCATCGGACGCCGTCGAGCTCACCTTGAGCGACGCCACCGCGGCGCGGCTCGTGAAGGCGGTCGGCGACGGGCGCCCGGTCACGGCCGGCATCCGGCCGGAGCATCTGCGGCTGGTCGCGGGGGCGGGCCCCGCCACCATCTCCGGCGAGCCCTACGCGGTCGAGACGCTCGGACCCGAGTCGCTCGTCACGCTCAAGGTCGGCGAGACGCTCCTGACCGTGCGGGTCTTCTCCGACGATCCGCCCGACATGCCCGGGGGCGTCGCCCACGTCCAGCTTGACGAGGCGCACGTGCACTACTTCGACGCCGAAGGGGTGCGGATCGAGGCGCGGTGATGGGGCGAGACGCGACCGTGATCGAGTTCGTTCTCGACGGCCGGCTGGAGCCGGACCCGACCGAACCGGTCGCGGCGGTGCCGTTCGAGGTGCCCCCGGGTGCCACGCGGATCGACCTTCGCTACACCCACGACGAGGGCCACGTCCTCGACCTCGGCCTGCTCGACCCCGCGGCCACCCCCTTCGTGGCACGCGCGGGGTTCCGCGGCTGGAGCGGCGGGGCGCGGCGCGAGGCGTTCGTCGCGCTCGAGGAGGCCACCCCGGGCTACCTGCCTGGCCCGCTTCCGGCCGGCACGTGGCGGGTGCTGCTCGGACGCGCGCGCGTTGCGCCCGCGGGCTGCGCCTACCGGGTCCACGTGCGCATAACGCTCGGAGGGGCGGTCGCGGGCGCGCCCAGGGCCGCCACCGCCGATCCACCGATCACCGCCGCCCCCGACCCCCATGCCTCAGACGCGGGTTGGTACCCCGGCGATCTGCAATCGCACACCCACCACAGCGACGCCAAGGGGAGCGTCGCCGAGCTGCTTGCGGCCGCGGCCGACCGCGGCCTGCGCTTCCTCGCGGTCACCGACCACAACACGATCAGCCACCACGCTGATCTGCGCCACCACGCCGACGGCCCCGTCCTCCCCGTCCCCGGGCTCGAGGTCACGACCTACCGCGGCCACGCGAACGTGTGGGGGGCGTCGGGCTGGGTCGACTTCCGGATCGCCGGCGAGGCCGACGTCGCCGCGATGGTGCGCCGCGCCCACGAACTGGGTGGCCTGGTCTCGGTCAACCACCCGAAGACGCAGCCGGGGTGCATCGGCTGCGACTGGACGTACGGCGTGCCCGACGAGATCGACGCGCTCGAGGCGTGGCAGGGTCCCTGGTGGCTCCGCAACTGGGAGTCGCTCGAGCGCTACGACGCGCTCGTGGCCTCGGGACGGCGCCTGACGCTCGTCGGTGGCAGCGACCGCCACCAGCCCGCCGGCATCGACACCGACCCCGACGAGCTGCGCGTCGGCAGCCCCACCACCTGGCTGCGGCTCCGGCGGGTCGCCGTGCCCGACGTCCTCGCCGCGCTCCACGCAGGGCAGGCGAGCGTGTCGGAGGCCCCGACCGGCCCCCAGGTGCGGATCGCAGCGTCCTCGACGCCGATGGGCGGCACGCTGCCACGCGGCGCCGAGCACGAGCTCCGCGCGGTCGTGCACGGCGGCGCCGGCGACCGCCTGCGCTGGGTGGGCGCGCGCGGCGTGCTCCGCGAGGTGGCGATCGACCGCGACGAGTTCGCGGAGACCTGGCGCTGGCGCCCGGACGGCGCCTTCGTGCGCGCCGAGGTCGTCGCCAGCGACGCCGGACGCGCCGCGCGCCTCGAGGCGCTGCGGGGGCTCGCGGTGCGCCGCCCGCTGCAGTACGGCATCACGTTCGACGAGATCGGCGCGCACGCCTGGGTCCGCGCGCTCTCGAACCCCATGTACGTATGACGTCCGCTCGCGCGGACGCGTCCGCTCGCGCGGACGAGGAGGTCACGGTGCAGGAGATCCGGTTCGCCCTGGTGGGCGCAGGCTTGATGGGGCGGTTCCACGGGCGCACGCTCGCCTCGATCGTCGGCGGGCGCCTGGTCGTGGTCGTCGACGCCGATCTGGCCGCGGCCGAGGCGGTCGCCGCCTGGTCGCCAGGGGCGCGCGCGACCGCCGACGTCGCAGCCGCGTACGGCGACGACGTCGACGCGGTCGTCGTGGTCACGCCCGCCCAGACGCACGCGCCGATCATCGAAGCGGCCGCGCGCGCCGGCAAGGCCGTGTTCTGCGAGAAGCCGCTGGCGACCACGTGGGACGACGCACTGCGGGTGCGCGCCACGCTGCGCGCGACCGGCACGCCGTTCCAGATCGGCTTCCAACGCCGCTACGACCCCGGGGTCGCGCGCCTGGTGCGCCTGCTCGCCGAGGGCGAGCTCGGCATCGTCGAGACGCTCCGGTCGGTGACCGCGGACCCGATGGGTCCCGACGTCGAGGGGATGCGCCGAGCTGCCGGCATCTTCCACGACACGCTCGCCCACGACGCCGACCTGGCGCTCGCGATCGGCGGCGCGGTCGAGGACGTCTTCGCCCGCGGCGCGAGCCTGTTCGATCCGCGCTTCGCGGAGCTCGGGAAGCCCGACACCACGCTGCTGTCGCTGCGCTTCGCGTCCGGAGCGCTCGGGGTGATCGAGAACCGCCTGCGCACCGGCTACGGGTACGAGACGGTGCTGGAGGTCGGCGGCAGCCTCGCGAAGGGCGCCGTGCGCGACGACGCGCTCGACGGCCTCACCCTGTTCCGCAGCAACCGCTTCGAGCGCGACCACGTGCCGTGGTTCCTCGAGCGCTTCGCGACCGCCTACCGGGCCGAGGTCGAAGCCTTCGTCGCCGCGCTGGTCGAGGATCGCCCGCCCGATCCCGGCGTCGATCAGGGGGTGGCCGTGATGCGCCTGTGCCTGGCCGCGGAGCGCTCGTTCGCCGAGGCGCGCCTCGTGCGGCTCGACGAGTTCGCCGACCCGGGTTGACGGAGCGCCTAGACCTGCCTGGGGTGGCTCATCGACCCGCCAGCGCGCGGTTCGACGCCACCAGCGCCTCGTACGTCGCCAGGGCGGCCGCCACGTCGGGAAGCTCCGAGGGGTGCGTCACCTCCGCGCGCACCGTCGGATCGGCGCCGACCGGCGCCACGCTCGCGCCGCACAGCCGCAACCACGGCAGGTCGCCGGGCATGTCGCCCAGACCGACGACCGCGAGCGGGTCGACGTCCGCCGCCGCGCAGAGCGCCTTGAAGCCGACCGCCTTGTCGACGCCCGGCGCGAGCACGTTGATGCAGTCGGTCGAGGGGTCGAGGTCGAGAGTGAAACCATGGCGCGCCACCAGGTCCTCGAGCAGGGCGGCCACGTCCGCCAGCGGCCGCGCCGGGTCGGTGGGGAACACGCTGAGCGACGCCACCTTGCCGAGCTGCGCGAACACGTCGCCGCGGGCGTCGAGCAGGCGCGCGAGCGCTTCGATCGCCCCCTTCCCCGCCTCGGCCTCGGGGGTGAGCCAGGCGCGGTACGGGCGCCGGGTCGCCAGTCCGGCGCCGTTCTCGAACGAGGCCGGGAGCCGTACGCCGAGCGCCTGACTCATCGCGTCGACGTACGCATGCGGTCGCCCGGTCACGAGCGTGAGGGAGGGCACGGTGGCGTCGCGCTCGCTGGCGCGGTTCAGTTCGGCGATCGCCGCCAACCGGGTGAGGTCGTACGCGGCATGCCCGGGCGCCGCCAAGCAGCCATCGATGTCGCAGGCGTACACCCTGACGGGGCGCTCGAGCACGAGCGGCCGCGCGATCATGCCGGGGGCAGCAGCGACACGCCGGCCGGCTTCAGCAACAGGCGCACCCGGTCGCCCTTGCGGGCCACGCTCATGCCGCCGCCCGACATGGTCGCGAAGACCTCGGTACCGGCGACGTCGAAGACGAACTCGGTGACCGCGCCCAAGTAGGCGGCGCTGAGGAAGGTGGCGTCGAGGCCCACCTCGTCGTCGCGCGCGAACTCGACCGCCTCGGGCCGCACCATCACCGTCACGTCGCCCACCGCGACGTCCTGCACGTGGGGGACGCGGTAGCCGAGCAGGTCGATGACCGCGCCGTCGTACCGACCCGGCAGGAAGTTCGCCGAGCCGATGAAGTCGGCGACGAAGCGGCTGGCGGGTCGGGTGTAGAGCTCGTGCGGCGAGCCGATCTGCTCGATCGTGCCCGCGCGCATGACCACCACCCGGTCGCTGATCGCGAGCGCCTCCTCCTGGTCGTGGGTGACGTAGACGCTGGTGATCCCCAGGCGCTGCTGCAGCTCGCGGATGTCCTCGCGCACGCGCTTGCGAAGCTTGGCATCGAGGTTGCTCAGCGGTTCGTCGAACAGGAGCACCCGCGGCCGGATCGCCAAGGCGCGCGCCAACGCCACGCGCTGCTGCTGGCCCCCCGACAGCGCCGACGTCGCCCGGTCGGCGAGCCCCTCGAGCCCCACCATCGCCAGCGCCTCGGCCACGCGCGCCGCGACCTCGTCCTTCGGACGCCGCGCCACCTTGAGGCCGTAGGCGACGTTCTCGAATACGTTCATGTGCGGGAACAGCGCGTAGCTCTGGAACACCATGGTGATGTCGCGGAGGTAGGCGGGGAGCCGGGTGACGTCGTCGGTGTCGATCAGCACCCGGCCCTCGGTCGGCTTCTCGAGCCCGGCGATCATCCGCAGCGCGGTGGTCTTGCCGCAGCCCGAGGGCCCCAGGAGCGTGATCAGCTCGCCGCGGTCGACGTGCAGGTCGACGTGGTCGACGGCCACCACGTCGCGCCCGAAGCGCTTCACGAGGCCCTTCAGCTCCACCGAAGCCGGTTGCAGTCCTTCCATCACGAGCGCACCCCCACCATCCGGTTGCCCAGCATCTTGGCGATCTGGAGCACCACGACGATCACGAACAGCAGCGTCACGATGAGGATGGTGCCCATCGCCGCCGCGCGACCCAACTGCCCTTGGTCCACCCAACCGAGCAAGAGCACGGTCGCGAACTGGTTGCCGGGGCTGACGAGGAAGATGACCTGGCTGACGGCGGTCATCGCGGTCACGAACGCGAAGATGAGGCCGGTCACCAGCGTGTTGATGAGCAGCGGGAAGAGCACCCGGCGCATGGTGGTGAACGATTTGGCGCGCAGCATGGTCGAGGCCTCCTCGAGGCTCGGGTCGATCTGCGCCAAGCCGGCCACCGCTGCGCGGATGGCGACGGGCATGTTGCGGAAGACGAGCGCGATCACGATGATCGTGGCGCTGGCGGTCAACAGAACGGGACCGGTGTTGAACGCGAAGATGTAGGCGACGCCCATCACCGTTCCGGGCGTGGCGAACGAGAGCAGCGAGCCGAACTCGACGAAGCGCCGACCCCAGAAGCGCTGGCGCGCCACCAGGTACGCGACGAGGAAGCCGAGCAGCATCGCCGGGACCGCGCTGATCGCGGCGACCCGGGCGGTGTACAGGAACACGTTCCAGCCGGCGCCGGTGAAGAAGTCCTGGTAGTGGCGGAGCGTGAAGGTGTAGTTGACGCCCCACAGCTGCGCGAACGAGCCGACCGCGATCGACAGGTACAGCGCGGCCACGAACACCGACCACACGAAGAGGATCCCGACGAGCAGGCCCTCGAGGAGGCGGGGGATCGGCGCGATCGCGCCGCTCGTGGGTTTGCCGGTCACGGTCACGAAGGAGCCCCCGCCGAGCCACCAGCGCTGTAGGAAGAAGGCCCCGAGCACCATGAGCAAGAGGATCGCGCCGTACACCGCCGCCTCGTTCGGGTTGAAGCGGCCGGTGAGCGACAAGTAGACCTCGGTGGCCATGTACTTGCGGTTGCCGCCCAAGATGATCGGGTTGCCGAAATCGGCGAGCGACTCGATCATGCTGAGCAGGAAGGCGGCCGCGAGGCCGGGGCGCACCAGCGGCCAGGTGATCGTGCGGAGCGTCACCCAGGAGTTGGCGCCGAGCGTCTGGGCCGCCTCCTCCAGCGCGGGGTTGAGCGAGCTCATCGACCCCCGCAACAGCAAGTACGCGATCGGCGTGAAGGAGAGGATCTGCGCGATCGCCACGCCCGGAAGCCCGAAGATCCAGCTGCTCGACTGGTCGAGCATGGTGTAGGTGATCAGGCCGCGGCGGCCGAGGAGGAAGATCATCGCGAACGACAGCACGAACGGCGGCGTGATGATCGGCAGGATGCTGATCACGTCGAGCGAGCGCCGGACCGCGCCGACCCGGGCGCGCTGGCCCAGGAGCGCGAAGGCGAGGCCGAGCAGGGTGGTCGTCGGGGCCACGATCGTCACGAGCAGCAAGCTGGTGGGCAGCGCGCCGTTGCCGTAGAGCATGACGCCCACGACGAAGCCGAGGACGCCGCCGAGGGCCGTGCGGGCGAGCACCGTCGGCCAGCGCAGCCGGCCCCATGCAGCGAACGCGGCCAGGGCGACCGCGCCGCCGACCGCCCAGCGAAGCGCCATCCCGACCTCGTCGACGTCCGAGAGCGGGTTGCCGAGCATGAGGAACAGCGGGTGCTGCAGCGTGCGCGCGAAGACCGACAGGTCGAACGCACCGTCGATGAAGACCGCCGACCGCAGCACGGTGAAGAGCGGATACAGGATGAAGAGCACGACGAAGGAAGAGACGAACAGGATGCTCGAGGCGATGAAGGCGTCGCCCTGGACGCGCCCCGACTCGCTGAGCGCGTTGCCCAGCACGAGCACCAGCCCCGATAGGACGACCAGCGCCCCCATACCGAAGGGCACGCGCCCCACCATGAACCACAGCACCAGGGCGGCGAAGCCGATCGCGCCCGCGGCGAGCACCAGATCGGCGCGGCGCGCGGTCGGGAGCGGCAGGAACGAGAGCGCGAGCGCGACCGCGCTCGCGGCGAGCGTCGCCCACAACAGCGGGTGGCCGAGGGCGGCGGCGTAGAGGTCGGGCTCGAGGGTCAGGAACGGGCGCCCGGGGCGGCCGATCGGCAGCGACCACCAACCGACGAGCGCCAAGAGGGCCGGGAGCCAGGCGCCGCTGACGGCGAGGCCGACTGCGGGACGCCTAGGGCGTGCGGGCGAACGAGAGGATGCGGCGTCCAACGGGGGTCCTCACGGCGGGGCGAGCGGCGCGTCCGCTCGGGGGAGCGATCGTGGACCCCCGAGGCCCGGTCGCAGCGTGCGCGACCGGGCCTCGGGGGGTGCGACGGCGTTCTTCGGGCTGGATCGGTTCCAGCCCGAAGAACGACGCATCATCGCGGCCGGGGGAAGATCTCGTTCGTCCAGCGGCCGACCAGACGCTCCTTGACCTCGGGGGTCCCGTAGGTGTCGAAGTCGTAGTCGATCAAGTTGATCGTCGAGAGGTCGGGCGCCAGCTCCGGCACCGGGGTGTTCTGGTTGGACTGGATCTGGAAGGACTCGCCCTGCGCGGCGGCGATCATCTGCGCCTCGGGGGTGAGCGCCCACTCGATGAAGGCGATCGCGGCGTCGCGGTTGGGGGCGTTCGCGATGAGGCTCAGGCCACCGATCTCGTAGCCGGTGCCCTCGACGGGCGCGTAGGTGGTGAGCGGGAAGCCCTGGGCGGCGAACTTGACGCCGTCGTGCATGAACTGGACGCCGATCGCGACCTCGCCGCGACCCGCGAGCTGGCCAGGGCCGCTGCCCGAGCTCGTGTACTGGTTCATGTTCTGGTGCATGCCGGCGAGGATCTCGAACGCCTCTTCCTCACCGAAGAGCTGCACGAGCGTGGCGATGACCGTGTACGCGGTGCCCGAGCTGTTCGGGTCGGACATCGCGATCAGGCCCTTGTACATAGGGTCGGTGAGGTCGCGCCACCCTGCGGGCATCGGCAGGCCGTCGAGGGCGCCTTCGTTGACCACGAATCCGAGCGCGCCGGCGTACAGCGGGATGTAGGTGCCGCCGACCTGATCCTTGAGGTCCTGGATGATGTCGCCCCAGACGGTCGGCTCATAGAACTCGGTCAGCTCTTCGCGGAAGGCGATCAGGTGCGGGTCGCCGGTGCCGCCGAACCAGACGTCGAAGATCGGGCTCGCGGCTTCGGCGCGGATGCGCGCGAGGGCGTCGTTCGAGCTGACGCGGATGAACTCGAGCGGGATGCCGGTGGCCGCGGTGAACGCGGGGCCGATGGCTTCGCACCAGGCGAGGTCGGGGCTGCACAGCAGGTTGACCCGCTGGGCCTGGGCTTGGCCCAGGAACAGGGCGGAAGCGGCGATCAGGACGAGGGCGAAGCGCTTCATCGAATCGTCTCCTTCGGGTCGAAGCGGCGGCGGGAGCCACCGGGACACCACGGCTGGTGCGCGGCCTCGGCCACGCTGGTTGCTTTGCGTGCGCGCAGCCTACCGCACGCTGCCGGGCCCGTGTCAGGGTTCGGTCAGGCCGCCTTCAGGCATCGCTCACGCACCGTCGGGACCGAGCCCCCCGTGGGCGTCGGCGAGCGCCAACGCCTCGTCGAGGGTCGCCATGAAGTTCGCGCAGCCGTGGCGGGTGACGACGATCGCGCCGCAGGCGTTGCCGAGCCGGGCGCTCTTCGTCCAACCCCACCCCTGGACGCGTCCGTAGATGAAGCCCGCCGCGAAGGCGTCGCCGGCGCCGAGCACGTTCATGACCTCGACCGGGAACCCCGGTACCGCCTGCACCGTGCCGTCGCTCAGGTGCACCGACGCGCCCGCGCGCCCGCGCTTGACCACCAGCGCGCCGGGCCCGCGCGCCAGGAGCGCGGCGACGTTGGCGTCGAGGTCGCCGCGCACCGTGGGGGCGCTCACCTGCTGGTGGGTGATGGCGAGGTCCTCGACGCGCGCGAGCATCGCGGCGTTGACCTCCTCCTCGGTGCCGAAGGCGACGTCGACGAGCGGCAACAGCGACCGCACCACGGCGCCGTAGGCGCGCGGGTCGTGCCACTGGTCGGCGCGGAAGTCCAGGTCGAGGTACACCGTGCGCCCGGCCGCGCTCGCACGCTCGCAGGCGACGAAGGTGGCGCTGCGCGCCGGCTCCTTGGCGAGCCCGGTGCCCGAGACCTCGAGCGCCGCGCTCGCTTCGATGGGCGCGGCGATCACGTCGTCGATCGTCAGCTGCGCGTCAGCGGCGTTCTCCCGGTAGAAGACCAAGGGGAAACGGTCGGGCGGCTCGATGCCCAACACGACGGCGCTGCTGCGCGCGCTCGGCTTCACCGGCACCCAGTCGACGGCGACGCCCTCGCGTCGGAGGAAGGCGAGGATGAAGTCGCCGACCTTGTCCGCGCCGACCGCCGTCAGGAGCGCGGTGCGCAGACCGAGCCGCTGCGCGCCCACCGCGATGTTGAGCGGGCTGCCGCCCACGTACGCCGCGAACCCTTGGATGTCTTCGAAGGCGGCGCCGACGTCTTGGGCGTAGAGGTCGATCGACGAGCGGCCCATGGTGAGCAGATCGAAGGTCGGCGTCGTCACTCCTCTCGCCCCGTCCCCTTCAGCGGCAGCTCCAGGCGCCCCTCGCGCCCGGCCCACTGGCCGCGCACCCACGCCAGGTCGGGTTCGTCGCGCGCCACCCAGCTCGGGTGCTCGCCCGCGAGGAAGTTGAGGTAGTAGCCGTCGTACCCCGGCGCCATCACCACCGGGTGGTAGCCGCGGCGCACGAGCACCGTGTCGCCATCACGGACGATCACGACGTCGTTCAGGTCGCGGTCGTCGGTGTAGAGCCGCTGCAGCGCCCAGCCCTCTGCGGGGTCGATGCGGTAGTGGTAGACCTCGTCGAGGTCGACCTCGACCCCCGGGTGGTGCGCGTCGTGCTTGTGCGGCGGGTAGCTCGACCAGTTGCCCGACGGGGTGTAGACCTCGACGCACAGCAGCTTCTCGGCGTCGTCGGGATCGAGCACGTGGCTGATCTGGCGCGTCGCGTTGTGGCCGCCGCGGATCTCGACGGTCACGTCGTCCGGGGTGATCAGGCGCACCGGCAGGCGCCCTTCGGCGGGCGCGCTGCCGACGGCGATCTCGAGGTCGGTGGCGGCGCGGACGCCGTAGTGCGTCCCGGGCGGGACGTACAGCGCGTGCGGCAGGCCCTCGAAGACGCCACGCCGGCCGTGCACCGTCCAGCGCTCCGCCTCCGCCGACAGGTCGGCGTCGCCGGAGAGGAGCACGACGCACACCTCGTGCGCGCCGCTCTCGGCGGTGAAGCCTTCGCCCGCGCGCAGCGCGCGGACCTGGAACCCCAGATGGCGCCAGCCGGCGCGCTCCGGGGTGACGTCGGCGCGGACGGGGGCGCTGCGGTCCAAGGGGACGACGTGCGCGTCGCGGATCGGGTCGCTCATCGGGTACCTCCAATAGGCTCGCGCGATCCCGGGGTCACAGCCCCAGGCCGCGCAGGACGTCGCGGTTGCGGCGAGCGCTCGCCTCGGGCGTGCCCATGCCGGGAAGCACGTCCTGCTCTACCGTCACCCAGTCGGCGTAGCCCTGCGCGCGCAGGAAGGCGACCACGCCGGCCAGGTCGACGCTCCCCTGCCCCAGCTCGCAGAACACGCCGGCGCCGACGGCCTCCGGGTAGCCCAAGCCCTCGGCGCGGGCGCGGGCCGCCACCGCCGGGTGGCAATCCTTGAGGTGGACGTACGGGACGCGCCCCCAGAAGCGCCGGAGGCCGTCGAGGGCGGCCGTGCCGCGGCCGGGGGGTTGGTCGGGGTCGGCGTCGGGGCGGCCGGTCCCGTACGTGTAGTGACCGGTGTCGAACACGATGTCGACGAGACCGGCGGGGACGGCGCCGAGGAAGCGCGCGATCTCGTCGGGGGTCTCCACCCAAGCGCCGCAGTGGTGGTGGTAAAGGGTGCGCAGCCCGCACTCCTCGGCGACCAGGCGCGCGATGGCGGTCGCGTTGCGCGCGAAGGTCGCGTGCGCACCGGCGTCGAGCCGCAGGTTGCGCGGCACCCGACCGGCGAGCCGGGTGCGCTCCGGGTCGCCGCACGTGGCGTCGGCCAAGATGAAGTACGGCGCCCGTCCGGGGTCGCCGACGTCGCCTGCGGCCGCGAGCAAGCGGGCGACCGTCAGCAGTCGATCCCGGTGGTGCTCCACGGCGTCCGGCGCGCGCAGGTCGACCCCCTCGAAGCCGCCGAGCAGCGCGAGGCCGCGCTCCTCGAGCGCTTCGCGCAGCGGCGCGGGCTCGTCGGGGAGGTAGCCGAGGTCGCCGAGCTCGGTCGCGGCGTAGCCGGCCCCCGCGAGCTGGTCGAGCATCGTCGCCCACGGCGTCGCGTCGCCGAATCCCTCGATGGTGCCCCACGAGCACGGGGCGTTCCCTACGCGGATGGTCGCTCCGGCGGGCGCGCTCATGGCGCCACGCCCGCGACATCGCCGACGTCGGCCACGCGCACGGGACGCCCCGCGCGCAAGCTGAGGCGCGCGGCCTCGGCGACCCGCAGCGACTCGATGGCGTCGACCGCGCCCGGCTCCGGCGCGCGGCCGGCGCGCACCGCGTCGACGAAGGCCTGCACCTCGAGCCGGTAGGCGTCGCGGAAGCGGTCGAGGAAGTGGTGGTAGTAGTCGCCGCGCGGACCGCTGGGCCCGTAGCGCCAGACCTTGGTGGCGCGCTCGTCCTCGGCGACCAGCTTGCCGAGCGCCCCGTGCACCTCGACCCGCAGGTCGTGGCCGTAGACCGTGCGGCGCGAGTTCATCAGCACGCCCAGCGCGCCCGAAGCGAACTCGAGCGTGAGGACGCTGGTATCGACGTCGCCGTACTTGGCGTAGAGCGGGTCGACGCGCACGCGCCCCAAGGCCGTCACGCGCTCCACCTCGCCGCAGACGAAGCGGGCGGTGTCGATGTCGTGGATCACCGAGTCGTGGAAAAAGCCGGCCGAGGCCGCGATGTAGGCCTCGGGCGCCGGGCCGGGGTCGGACGATTGGCTGCGGAAGAGCTCCACCGGCCCGAGCTCGCCGGCGCGCACCGCCCGACCGACCTCGGCGTAGGCCGGGTCGAAGCGGCGGTTGAAGCCGATCTGGAACGGCACTCCGGCGCGCCGCACGGTCTCCATGGCGCGCACCGTGCCGGCGAGGTCGTCGGCGACGGGCTTCTCGCACAAGATCGCCTTGCCGGCAGCGGCGGCCGCCTCGAGCTGGTCGGCGTGGTGGACCGTGGGCGAGGCGATCAGGACCGCGTCCACCGCCGGGTCGGCCAACGCTGCGGCCAGGTCGTCGCCGGCCAGCGCACCGCCGAGCGCCGCACGGCGGGCGGCGTCGGCGTCCGGGTCGACGACCCGCGCCAGGCGGGCACCGTCGATGGCGCCCGCCAGATGCCGGGCGTGCAGCGCGCCGATCCGTCCGGCGCCGATCACCGCGAACGCCAGGGGCGTCGGTCCGCTCCGCGTCATCGCTCCTCCTCCGCGTCCAGGCCGGGCGGCGGCGTCGCCACCGCCGTGTGCGTCCGGCGGCGGGCGGCAGCCGTCTGGTGCGCCGCCCGTGCGGCGCGCACCTCGGTGCGCTCCGACACCTCCGCCGGCGGCACGTCCCACCACCCGTCGAAACCCGGCACCCGCCGCTCCGGATCCGTGGCGACCACGACCACGCGCACCCCACCGGCCGCCCGCGCCTCGGTGAGCGCGCCCTGCAGCCCCTCGAGGTCGTGGACCGACCAGGTGCGCGCCCCCATCGCGGCCGCGTGCGCGGCGAAATCCACCGCCACGACCGGGCCGTCGAGGCGACCCGAACCGGGGTCGCGCGCCCGGCGTTCGTTGATGAACGAGGGGACGCCCACCGAGCGCTGCAACCCGTGGATCGACTGAAAGCCCCCGTTCTCGACGAGGACCACCGTGAACGCGAGCCCCTCGGCCACCGCCGTGACCAGCTCCGAGTTCATCATCAGGTAGGAGCCGTCGCCCACGAACACGACGATGGCGCGCCCGGGCTCGGCGAGCGCGACCCCGATGCCGGCGGGGATCTCGTAGCCCATGCACGAGAAGCCGTACTCGACGTGGTAGGCGCGGGGGTCGGCCGTGCGCCAGAGCTTGAGCAGGTCGCCCGGCATGCTGCCGGCGGCGTTGATCACGACCGCGTGGTCGCCGAAGGCGTCGTGGACGGCGCCGAGGACCTCGGCTTGGGCGAGGCCGCCGGCGTCGCTGCGCGGCTGGCGCAGCTCGTCGACCGTGGAGCGCCACGCCGCGGCGCGCTCCGTGGCCTCGCCGCGGTAGGCCGGATCGCTGCCGGACCAGTCCGCCGCGAGCGCCGCCGTCAGCCCCTCGAGCCCTGCGCGCGCGTCCGCGACGAGCGCCAGCGCGCCCACCTTGTGGGCGTCGAACGGGGCGACGTTGAGGCCGACGAAGCGCACGTCGGGGTGGGCGAAGGCGGTCATGGACCCGGTGGTGAAGTCCGCGAGCCGGGTCCCCACCGCGAGGACCACGTCGGCGCGGCGCGCCAGGGCGTTGGCGGCGCTGCCGCCGTTCGCGCCGACCGGGCCCGCCGCCAGCGGGTGGTCCCATGCAAGCGCCCCCTTGCCGGCTTGGGTCTCGGCGACCGGGATCCCGAAGCGCTCGGCGAACGCCGCGAGCGCGTCGCCGGCGGCGGCGTAGCGCACGCCGCCCCCCGCCACGATCAGCGGTCTCCGGGCGGCGCGCAGCCAGCGCGCGGCCTCGGCGAGCACCTCGG
>JAGXHO010000200.1 GCA_024636105.1 Trueperaceae bacterium
GGCGGTTCGCACGGCGTCGGCCTTGGTGACCGCGCCGATCATCCCGGCCTCGAGCTCGGGCACCTCCTCGAGCTTGGTCCCCACCGGCACGTACAGGTGGGCGGTGCGCACGTCGACGTCCTGGGTGGTGTCGCGCAGCGGCTGCCCGGCCTTGATGCTGCCGGAGAGCACGCGCATCATCGACACCTTCCCCAGGTAGGGGTCGACGACGGTCTTGAAGACGCGGGCGCTGAACGGCCCGTCGAGCCCCAGCGGCGGCATCGTGCCGCTCGCGACCCGCAGCGGCAGGTGGTGCTCGACGTCGCGCACCCCCTGCGCCAGGAAGTCGAGCAGCAGGGTGATGCCCATCGCCTCGGTCGCGGAGCCGCACAGCACCGGCTGCAGCAGGTTGGCGCGCACCGCACGGAAGAAGGCCGCCTTCACCGTCAGCGGGTCGAGGTCCTGGTCCTCGAGGTACTGCAGCATCAGGTCGTCGTCGGTCTCGACGATCGACTCGACCAGGCGATCGCGGTAGCTGGCGGCGACGCCGGCCACCTCGTCGGGGATGGGGCCGCTGGTGCGCTCGCCGCCGACCCACGTGTAGGCGACCATGTCGAGCAGGTCGACGATCCCACGGAAGTCCTCCGCCTGGCCGATCGGCACCTGCACGGCGGCGAGGTTGCCCGGCAGGCTCGACTCGAGCGCCGCCATGGTGCGGAAGAAGTCGGCGTTCTCGCGGTCCATCTTGTTGACGTAGACGATGGTGTTGAGCTCGCGCTCGACGGCGCTGGTCCAGACGCGCTCGGTGCCCACCGCCACGCCCGAGACGGCCGACACGACGACCAGCGCGCCGTCGGCGGCCGCCATCGCGCCGCGGATGTCGCCGACGAAGTCGGCGTACCCGGGGGCGTCGATCACGTTGAAGCGGTGGTCGCCCCAGGTGATGGGGTGCACGGTCGAGTGGATCGACACCTTGCGCCGCTTCTCCTCGGGGGTGACGTCGGACGCGGTGTTGGCTTCCTCGATGCGCCCCATCTTGGCGATCGAGCCGGCACGGAACAGCATGGCCTCGAGCAGCGACGTCTTCCCGGCGCCGCTGTGGGAGAGGAGGGCGACGTTGCGGATCTGGGCCATGCGGCGGGCTCCCTGATGGGGTGTCCCCGCCGTGCTGGCGGACGGGGTCGAGGGGCGGCGTGAACGAGCGCGAAGCCCGTGGGCAAGGGGCCGGACGGGTTTTCGAGAGTCTACCACGGGGTCCGAATCCGTCCGGGACGGCGGTCCCCGGCCGTGCGCGCTGCGCGCGCCGCCGCGCTAACGTGGGCGGCATGCCCGCGGAACGCGAACTCAAGTTCTCGCTCGTCGACCCGCCGCCCCCCGAGGCGGAGCTGGCGGCCGCGGCGGCGCCCGGCCCGTACGCCTTCGTGCCGCAGGGGACCACCGTGCACCTCGACCGCTACTACGACGACGACGCCGGCGCGCTGGCGGCCGCCGGCGTGGCGCTGCGCCGCCGCGAGGCCGAGGGCGGGACGCTGGCGGCCCTCAAGACGCTCGGGACCGTCGTCGGCGCGCTGCACGTGCGCGACGAGGTCGAGGTCCCCATGGAGGGCGACGATTGGCCCGTGCCCGTCGCGCGGCGGCTGGCCGAGCACGTCGCGCTCTGGCAGCTGCGCCCGCGCGTCGAGGTGGCCACGGAGCGAACCACCTACCGGGTGGTGCACGAGGGCCGCCCGGTGGCGCTGCTCGCCTTCGACGCCGTCCGCGCGCGCCGTCCGGGCGGCGACCGCGAGGCGCTGTTCGCCGAGGCCGAGCTCGAGGCGCTGGGCGACGTCGACGAGGCGGTGCTCGTCGGCGCCGCCGAGGTGGTCGAGCGGCTGGTGCGGCTCACCCCCTCGGCGGTGACCAAGCTGCAGCGCGCCGAAGCGCTCCTGCTGCTGGGGGCGGCCTTCTGAACCGGGTCGCCCGCACCTTCGTGCTGGTCCGCCACGCGACGGCCACCGACGGCGCGCCGCCCGGGGGTACGGACGCCGACCGACCGCTCGTCGCCAAGGGGATCGCGCAGGCGCGCCGCCTCGCCGAGGCGCTCGACGCGTGGGGGCTGCGCCCAGACCGGGTGCTCGCGAGCCCGTGGCTCCGCGCGGCCGAGAGCGGCGAGCTGCTGCGCGGCGAGCCGGCGGCATCGCTCGTCCTCCTGGGGGCCCTCGCCGCTCCGGGCGCCGCCGCCCAGTCCGCGGCCATCGCCGCCGCCCTGGCGCCGACCGACCGGGTCGTCGTGGTGGTGGGGCACGAACCTTGGATGAGCGAGCTCGCCGCCTGGTCGCTCACCGGCCGCGACGACGGGCTGCGGATCGCCTACCGCAAGGCGGCGGCGCTGGTGGCCACGGGGGTGCCGGGCCCTGGCGGGCTGATGCTCGAGGCGTTCGTGCCGGCGCGGCTGGTGCGGACGGGAAGCTAACGCTCAGCCCTCCCAGGGATTGCGCACCGGAACGCCCAACCCCTCGACATCGGTCGCGTTTCGCGACACGAGCGTCAGCCGGTGGTACCGCGCGGTCGCGACGAGCAGGCCGTCGATCGCCGGAACGACGCGCCCGGCGCGCGCCGCCTCGCCGGCGAGGCGCCCCCACGCGATCGCCACGTCGTCGTCGACGGGGAGCGTGCGCCCCGCGAAGCGCGGGCGCAGTCCGTCCTCGAACCAGGCCTCGAGGCGGCGGCGCGCAGGTGCGTCGCGCAACCGCGCGATGCCCCGCTCGATCTCGCCGAGCGTGAGCACGCTGATCGCCAGGTCACCCTCGGGCACCGCGTCCAGCCAGCGCGCGACCGCCGGGTCGGGCGCGCGCTTGCGCGCTTCGGAGAGCACCGTCGTGTCGAGGAGGAACCTCACGCGCCGGTGTCCTCGCCCAGGTCTTGCTCGCCCAGGTCTTGCTCGCCCAGGTCGACGTCGCGCGCTGCTTCCGGCGCGCGGTCCAGGTCGAGCTCGAGGTCCGCCCACGGCGAGTCCTGCAGGAAGACGCGCAAACCTCCGCCGCCCGGCTGGGTCAGCCGCCGGTACGCTTCGGGCGACAGCACCACCGCGCGCTCCTCGCCGCGCACCGCGATGACCTGCGGCGCGTCCTGTGCCTCGCGCACCAGTTGGCTCAAGCGGTTCTTGGCGTCGTGCAGCGACCAGGTCACCGGCCACCTCCCACGGACCAATCTAGCTCATCTAGCCATACACGTGCGGCCCCACGAACACGCCGCAGACCCGAGGGCCCGCGGCGTGCGGTCGCACGTCCAGCGCGGCGGCGAACGCCGCGTCAGACGAAGAACTGCAGCAACTGCTGCTGGAAGAACATCACCACCACGCCGAACACCGTGTGGCCGACGAGGAAGCTGCGCACCAGACCGAAGGGGTCGCGCATCTCCTCGATCGGATGGAAGTCGGTGACCACGAAGGTCGTGAGGAGCGACGCGAACATGCCGTGCCCGAAGCCGCCGACCAGGCCGAGGATGGGGTAGAAGAGGTCGATCCGGGTCGGGAAGTCGGGCAGGATCACGTAGTCGGCGCCTTGGAAGGTGCCGGTCACGAACATGAGCGCCACCCAGCCGTAGACGAACGCGAAGGCGATGCCGCCGGCGCTCAGGAACAGTGCACCGAGCGCGCGCGAGCGGGCGTCGACCGTTTTCGTGAAGATCGCGCCGATCGCGCCCAGCGTGTCGTAGGGTTTGCCGCCCCAGATCAGCGGCAACTGCAGGATGGCGATCATCAAGGCGGTGCCCAAGAGCCCCGTGAGGACCGAGGTCAGCGTCAGCGCGACGATCATCGGACCCCTCCCCTCACCACAGCCGGAAGCCCGGGATGGGCACCTGGTTGGCGAGCATGGTGATGAGCGACGGGCCGTAGGCGATGAGCACCAGGAAGATCGCCAGCCCCATCCACACGTTCAGCTGGTCCATGAACTTGATCAGGCCCACGCTCTTGAGGTTGCGGGCGGACGACCAGGGGATCTCGGGTACGTCGGCGTCCGCGAGCCTCTTCTTGGAGAAGAGCGTCCCGAACAGGACCGTGAAGTAGAAGATGATCGCGAACGTGAGGACCACGCCCGAGATCGCCGTGACGGCCATCGGGACCGACGCGTTCGCGTAGGCCTCGGCCAGGGCGGCCGGCAGGTTGCTGATGTGGGCCCGGCGCGGCACCGCCAGCAGCCCCTGCCAGTGCATGCCGATCGCGAAGATCATCATCCCGACGAACCAGGTCCACGACGCCCAGAGCGCCATCCGCGGGCGGTAGAGCGGCTTCTTGACCAGGTGCGGGATCAGCCAGAAGGTGATGCCGAAGAAGGTCAGCGTGACCGCGGTGCCCACCGTCAGGTGGAAGTGCCCGGGGATCCAGGCGGTGTTGTGCACGAGCATGTTGAGGTTGAAGCTGGCGTTCACGATGCCGCCGGCGCCACCGAAGATGAAGGCCACCATCGCCAGCACCTGGGCAGTGAAGGCCGCGTTGCGCCACGGGAGCTTGCCGATCCAGCCGAGGATGCCCTTGCCGCCGCGGCGCCGACCGCCGACCTCGAGCGAGGCGGCGACTGTGAAGGCGGTGAGCAAGCTCGGGATGCCGACGAACATCGTCAGCAGGCTGTGGATCATCTTCCAGCCGGCCGGGATGCCCGGGTCGGTGAACTGGTGGTGGAACCCCACCGGCACGCTGAAGAGCAGGAACATCAGGAAGGCGAGGCGCGCGAGGGGATCCGAGACCAACTCGCCGCCGGCCTGCTTGGGCACCAGCGCGTACCAGCTGACGTACGCCGGCAGCAGCCAGAAGTAGACGATCGGGTGGCCGGTGTACCAGAACAGGGTGCGCGCCAGGAGCGGATCGACTCCGTCCCGGAGGCCCAAGGACCAGGGGATCATGAAGACGAGGACCGAGACGACGATGCCGACCGACGCGAGCATCCACATCATCCAGGTGATCGTGCTCATGTACGTCACCAACGGCGTGGCCTTGTCGGGGTTGGCCTTGCGCCACACGTGGCGCATCCGGATGACCTCGGCGCCCACCATCAGGCTCGAGACCACGACGAGCGCCAGGCCCGTGTAGAAGCTCCAATGCCCGTAGAGCGGCGGGTAGAAGGTGTACAGCACGTTGCTCGTGTTGCTGAGGATGCCGACGCCGGCGATGACCAGGCCGGCGAGGCCGATGCCGTACGAGCCCCACATCCAGGTCATGGCCGGTTTGGCTTCGAGCTCGCGCACCGGCAGGTAGAAGAGCAGACCGGCGTTGAAGAAGGTCGTGAACACGAGCGCGTTCAGCACGCCGTGGAGCGTCAGCCCTTGGTAGTACGACTGCAGGAACGGCAGCAGACCGTACAGGTCGATGCCGCCGTAGTTGAACGCCTGGAACGGTCCGAGCGCCGAGCCGACCAGGAGGGCGGCGAGACCCGTCAACAGGTAGGCGAGCGAGACCCGCTTGGCGGGGGCGAAGGCGTCGACGGCGACGACGCGCGCGCCGGTGGCGGTGGTCACGGCCATGCGGGGCCTCCCGTGGCGAACTGGAACGCGTTCTGGAGCGAGGTGCGGAAGGTCGCGCTCACGGACCGACCACCTGTTGGCGCAGCGTCAGGACGTCGCTCGCGGCGAAGCCCTTGCCGCGCTCGGCCACGACCTCCTCGGCGGTGAACCCGGGGGCGTCGCTGCCGTCCAGCGTGACGACGTGCTCGAGCACCGCCGCGATCGCGTCGTCGCTCAGTTGGCCCCACGCGGGCATGACGCCCGCGTAGCTGGTCCCGTCGATCACGATGGCGCCTTGCAGACCGTAGAGCAGCGCGTCGATCAGGTACGTGCGGCCACCCTCGAGGGCGGCGAGGTCGGCCGCGTGGCCCGCGAGCGGCGGGAAGACACCGGCGATGCCCGCACC
>JAGXHO010000201.1 GCA_024636105.1 Trueperaceae bacterium
GCCGAACAGCGACCGCCTCGACCTGCACCTGGCGGGCGTCGAGACCGACGAGGATGGGTACGTCACCGTCGACGCGCACACGCGCACGAGCGCCGAGGGCGTCTACGCGCTCGGCGACGTCAACGGCCGCGGCGCCTTCACCCACACTAGCGTCCACGACGCGCAGGTGCTGCTCGACCACCTGAACGGCGTTGCGGACGACGAGGCCCGCACCATCGACGAGCGCGACACCGTCTACGCGCTGTTCACTGACCCCCCGCTCGGACGGGTGGGGCTGAACGAGGCCCAGGCGCGCGAGGGCGGCCACCGGGTGCTGCGCGCCGTCACGCCGATGTCGGCGGTCTCGCGCGCCAAGGAGATGGGCGAGACGCAGGGCTTCGTCAAGGTGCTGGTCGACGCCGAGACCGACCGCTTCCTGGGCGCCTCGGTGCTGGGGGTGCATGGCGACGAGGTGGTCGGTCTGTTCGCGCTGGCGATGTCGGCCGGGATGACCACGGCCCGCTTCCGCCGGTTGGTGCTGCCGCATCCGACGGTCGGGGAGTTGATGCCGTTCGTGCTGGACGGGTTGGCGCCGCTGGACTGACCCCGCGGGGTACGCGCGCCGAGCCCGCGCCCCTTACGCCGGGAACAGCTCCGGCACCAGCGCCCGCACGCGCGCCCGCCACGCCGTCGCCTCGGCCTCGGGGATCCCCTGGTACGGCCAACGCAGGCGCGTCCCCACGTCGGCCCAGCCGCCGATCGTCGCGAGGAACTTGTCGAGCGCGGGCCCCGCGTGGCCGCGGGCGGCGTGCGGCGCCACCGCCTCCTGGAGGAAGTCGTTCAGGCGCCGCTGCACGTCGAGCGCGCGGACGGGGTCCTCGAACGCCATGCGCTCGAGCGCCACCGCGCCCCTCGGCGACAGGCTCGCGATGTTCGAGTAGCTGCCCTGGGCACCCTGCAGCAGCCCGGTGACCAGGTGGTGCCCGGGCACGAACACCGCGAGCCCGGCCAGATGCCGGCGCACGGCGCCGTACCACTCGGCGGGGCCGTCGACCACCTTCACGCCGATGAGCGCCGGCACCTCGACCGCGAGGCGCGCGAGGCCCTCGACGCCGAGCGGCCGGCGGACGAAGGGCGGGTGGTAGAGCACCAGCCCCACGCCGTCGGCGGCCCCGGCCACGCGCTGCAAGAAGGCGACGGCCTCGTCGAACCGCGGCGCCACCCAGTCAGGCAGCACCACCTGGAAGGCGCTGGGCGCCAGCGCACGGGTGGCGCGCACGCGCGCTAGCGTCGTCTGCGGGCTCAGGTGGCTCGCGCCCAGCTGGAAGGGAACGCCGGCCGCCGTGCACGCCGCGGCGACGCGCCGCGACACCTCCAGGAACTCGTCCTCGCTCTGCGCCAGGAACTCGCCGGCGGTCCCGTTCGTGTAGACGCCGGCGACGCCGCTGCCCAGCAGGTGCTCGAGCTGGGCGTCGAACCGATCGAGGTCGATCCCCTCGGTCGCGTCGAGGGGCAACAGCACCGTGGCCCAGGTGCCTCGTAGCTCGGATGCGGTCAGCGGTTCCATCGCGCCGTCCTTCGGGACGCCGTTGGCGTCCGGGGGCTCGTGCCCCGGGTTAGGTTGACACTTATCCTACAAGTGATAAGCTCGACCCATCGACAGCCAACGCTCGCCCGAAGCCCAGGAGGTCTTCTCTTGACCCTCAAACGCCTCGAACGCGCCCCCTTGCTGCACCACTCGGTGCAGGAGGCGCTCAAGGAGTACGTCGTCCTCCGTGGCCTCAAGTCGGGGGACCCGCTCCCGTCCGAGGCCGAGCTGGCGCGCCAACTCGGCGTCAGCCGCACTAGCGTGCGCGAGGCCGTCAAGGCGCTCGAGACGATCGGCATCCTCGAGAGCCGCCGCGGCAGCGGCGTCTTCGTGGGCGAGTTCAGCTTCGACCCGCTCGTCGAGTCCTTGCCCTACGGGCTCATGGGCGACACCGGCTCGATCGCCGAGCTGCTCGACGTGCGCTGCACCCTCGAGGTGGCGCTCGTCGATCGCGCCATCGCGCTGCGCTCGCCGGAGCAGGTCGAGGCGCTGCGCGGCACCCTGGAGCGCTTCCGGGCGCTCGCCGAGCGTGGCGAGCCGCTGGGTATCGAGGACCGCGCCTTCCATCAGCAGCTCTTCCTGAACCTTGAGAACCGCGTGCTGGTGGGCCTGATCGACGTCTTCTGGCGCTCCTACACGCGCGCCGCGCAGCACATCGACCTCGTCAACGTCGACCCCATGGCCACGTACCACGACCACGTGGCCGTGTTCGACGCCTTCGTGGCGGGCGACGCCGACGCCACCCGCCACACCCTCGACCACCACTACTACGGCATCCGCGAGCTGCTGGCCGCGCGAAGAGGAGGTACCCAGGACGAGCCGACCCGATCCACGTCGACCGCATCCCCCGAACCCCGCCCGAGTTAGGAGCACCATGCGCAGGACCCTTCGCACCCTCACGGTCGCTTTCGCCGCCGTCGTCATTTCCGCGGCCGTTGCCGCCGGCACGCTGATCGGCGCCTTCGACGTCGGCCCCGGCGGTCTGCCCGTCCCCGCAGGCCCCTGGTACAACACCGCCGGCAACACCTGGATCAGCAAGATCTGGACGCCGCTCGTCGTCCAGGACGCCACCGCCTCCGGGCTGGCGCCCGCCCTGGCCACCGCCTGGACCAGCAACGAGGACTTCACCGTCTGGACCTTCGAGCTCCGCCCCGGCGTCACCTGGCACGACGGCGCCCCCTTCACCGCCGCCGACGTCAAGTTCACGTGGGAATGGGTCTACGCGCCCGGCACGCAGGCCGCGCCCGAGACCTCGCCCTCGCCGCTCGTGGGCCAGCAGGCCTACACCGACGGCGCCGCCGACGCCATCGAAGGCCTCGAGGTGGTCGACGACCTGACCGTGCGCTTCCACACCGCCGAGCCGTCGCCCCGCTTTCCGGCCACGCTCATCAAGGGCTACATCCTGCCGGCGCACGCCCTCACCGGCGTCACCGCGGCCGACATCCGCACCACCGACTGGTGGTTCACCACGGCGATCGGCACCGGCCCCTTCATGCACGACGAGTTCGTCCCCGACGAATACTGGGCGCTCAACGCCAACCCGAACTACTGGGCGGGCGCGCCCAAGCTCGACCGCCTGATCAACCGCTACTTCGCCGACGAGACCGCCGCCATCCTCGCGCTCGAGAGCGGCGAGATCCAGTTCACCTACGTGAGCGGCGACGTCGCCGTGGGCCTGGGCGAGCGCCCCGACTTCGACCTGTACGCCGGCCCGTCGGGCGTCACCAACTACCTGATGTTCAACTACCGCGATCCGGCGTTCCAGGACGTGCGCGTACGCCAGGCCTTCCTGTACGCCATCGACCGCGACGCGATCGCCGAGATCATCCTGAACGGCACCGCGCAGGTGGTGCCCTGCATCACGCCGTTCGAGTCCTTCTGGCCCGAGACCTACGAGACCTACGACTACGACCCCGCCAAGGCGCGTGAGCTGCTGGCCGAGGCCGGTTGGGACGGAAGCCGCCAGCTCGAGGTCAAGACGTACTACACCAGCCAGTTCCACCGCGACGCCATGGCCGCCGCGCAGCAGTTCCTGGCCGAAGCGGGCATGAACGTCACATTCCTCGAGGACCCCTCGGGCTACAACTCGTACTTCTACACGGGCCAGCAGTGGGACGTCTCCTACCGTGGCCTGGGCGTCAACATGGAGGCCTTTCCCTTCCGCTTCTACGAGGAAGAGGGCTGGCCCGAAGTGGTGGGCGACGAGCGCACCCTGATGGGGCAGCGCTTCCCCGAGCTCGAGACGCTCTTCGCGCAGGCGCGCGTCGAGGGCGACCCGGACGCCTACCGCGCCCTGATGCAGGACGTCTGTCGCGTGCAGAACGAGCAGGCGATCGAGGGCTATCTGTGGACGGCGGTGCGCTTCGGCGTGGCGCAGTCCGACCTGATCGACTTCTACTGGTACCCGGCGCCGGCCGGTGGTCCGTACGACGACCGCCCCGAGCTCTGGGCCGTGCCCGAGTGAGCGAACGGTCCTAGGCCCGCTCGGCGCCTCCGCCGGACCGCCCGGTCCGGCGGGGGCGCCCCCCGCGTCCCTGGAGGGGCTCCGTGTTCACCTACGCGCTGCGCCGCGTGCTCACCAGCATCCCCGTGCTGCTGGCCGTGACCGTCCTCGTCTTCACGCTCGTCGAGCTCGCGCCCGGCGACGTGGCCGACTACTTCATCAACCCGGAGGCCAACACCTCGCCGGAGGCGCTGGCCGAGATGCGCCGAACCTATGGGCTCGACCAGCCGGCCCCCGTCCGCTACGCTGTCTGGCTGGGCCAGGTGGTCCGCGGCGACCTCGGCTACAGCTTCGTGAGCGGCGAGCCGGTCGTGCGCATGATCCTCCGCCGCTTCCAGAACACGGCCACCCTGATGAGCGTCGCGCTGGTCGTGTCGGTGGTCCTGGGCGTCGCGCTCGGCGTCTTCACCGCCGTGCGCCAGTACTCGTGGTGGGACCACACTCTGAGCGCCCTATCGTTCCTGGCCATCTCGATGCCCGCCTTCGTCACCGGCATCCTGGCCCTGTATCTGTTCGCCGTGCTCGTCCCGATCTTCCCATCCGGCGGCCTACGTTCCGTCGGCGTCGACGCCGGCTTCTGGAACCGCGTCCACCATCTGATCCTTCCGGCGGCGGTGCTGTCGCTCGCGCAGACCGCCACCTTCATGCGCTACACGCGCTTCAGCGTGCTCGAGGTGCTGCGCGCCGACTACGTGCGCACCGCGCGCGGCAAGGGGCTGCGCGAGGTCCGCGTCATCATGCGCCATGGCCTGCCGAACGCCCTGATCCCCGTGGTCACCGTCATCGGGCTGAGCCTGCCGGTGCTGGTGGTGGGCGCGGTCTACACCGAGACGATCTTCTCGTGGCCGGGGATGGGCACGCTCTACCTCAACGCCGTCGGCTCGCGCGACGTGCCACTGGTCATGGGTCTGAACCTCTTCATCGCGGTCGTCGTGCTGACGGCCAACCTGCTGACCGACCTCGCCTACGGCCTGGTCGACCCGAGGATCCGCTATGCCTGACGCCCACGAGCCCGCCCCCGAGCGCGTCGACCGGCGCCTGCTGCGCCGCTTCCAGCGCAACCGCCCTGCCGTGGCGTCGGTCTTCGTGCTCGCCGTCATCGTCGCGATGGCGGTGTTCGCGCCCGCGATCGAGCGTTACCCGTTCGACACCATGCAGCTGCGCGCGCGGTCGCAGCCGCCGTCGGCCGAGCATTGGCTGGGCACCGACCGGATCGGCCGCGACGTGTGGAGCCGCACCGTTCACGGTGCGCGAGTGTCGCTGATCGTCGGTTTCGCCGCCACCGCCATCGCCGTGGTGATCGGCACGCTGCTCGGCGCCCTGGCCGGGTTCTTCGGCGGCTGGACCGAGCAGCTCATCATGCGCGCCACCGACGTGCTCATGACCTTCCCGCCCATCATCATCATGCTGACGCTCGCGGCGTTCGCGCCCCGCGGGCTGTGGATGATCGTGCTCATCATCGGCGGCCTGAGCTGGCCGGGGGTGGCGCGGCTGGTGCGCGGCCAGTTCCTCGCACTCAAGGAGCAGGAGTTCGTCGCGGCCGCCACGGCGCTCGGCGTCCGCCCGGCGCGCATCATGTGGGCCCATGTGCTGCCCAACGCGCTCCCGCCGCTCATGGCGATGGTGAGTTTCGGCATCGGCAACGCCATCCTCACCGAGGCCGGCCTGTCGTTCCTGGGCCTCGGGGTGCCACCGCCGGCGCCCAGTTGGGGCACGATGCTCGAGGCGGCGCGCAACCTCGACATCCTGCGCAACCTGCCGTGGACTTGGCTGCCGCCCGCGGCCATGACCGTGATCACGGTGCTCTGCGTCAACTTCATCGGCGACGGCTTGCGAGACGCCGCCGACGCCCGCATGGTCCTCTGACCCCACCTCTCGACGACAGGAGCCCGGCATGCACCCCATCCATGGCCTCATCGCCGCCACCTTCACCCCCATGCACGACGACGGCCGGCTGCGCCTCGAGCTCGTGCCCGACATGGTCGACCGGCTCGTCGCGCGTGGCGTCGAAGGGCTCTACGTCTGCGGCAGCACCGGCGAGGGCCCGCTGCTGACCGGTACCGAGCGTCGCGCCGTGGCCGACGCCTTCGTCCGCGCCGCCGGCGGGCGGGTGCCGGTGGTGGTGCAAGTGGGCCACACCAGCCTCGCCGAGGCGCGCGAACTGGCCGAGCACGCGCAGGCGGTCGGCGCCGACGCCATCTCGGCCACGCCGGCCACCTACTTCAAACCGAAGACACTCACGGACGTGGTGGACGGCATCGAGGCCGTCGCCGGTGGGGCGCCGGCGCTGCCGTTCTTCTACTACCACATCCCCCCGATCACCGGCGTCGAGGTCGACGTGGCCGAGCTGCTGCCGGTCGCCGCCCAGCGGGTGCCGACGCTCGCCGGCGTCAAGTTCAGCTCCTCCTTGGTGCACGAGGTGGCGGCGGTCGACCTCGAGCGCTTCACCGCGCTGTTCGGCGTCGACGAGATGCTACTGAGCGGGCTCCTGGTGGGGCTGCACGGCGCCGTGGGCAGCACCTACAACCTGATGCCGGAGCGCGCGCACGCGACGATGGAGGCGCTCGCGCGCGGCGATCTGGCGGCCGCCCGCGCCTCGCAGGCCCGCGCCACTGCCATCGTGCGGCGGCTGGTGCGCGGCCACGGGCTGCCGATGATCAAGGCGGCGATGGCGCTCGTCGGCGCCGACCTCGGCCCGGTCCGCGGCCCCTTGCGCCGCGTCCCGGCGGCCGACGTCGCCGCCC
>JAGXHO010000202.1 GCA_024636105.1 Trueperaceae bacterium
CGCGCCGGCCGAGGTCGCGCCGGCCGAGGTCGCGCCGGCCGAGGTCGCGCCGGTCGAAGCCACGCCGCCCGAAGCCACGCCGACCGAGACCGCGCCGTTCGACCCGCGTCCCTCAGCGCGCGGCGCTCGACCCGCGCGCGACGCATCGAGCGCTCGGCCCCGGTTCACCTGGCACGCCGCCCTGACGCAAGCGCCGACGCAGCTCAAGGCTTTCCTGCTTCCCGCAGCGGCCGAACTGAGCGAGGAGCGCCTGACCTTGCGCTTCGACGAGCGCCACGCCTTCCACCACGGTCAGCTGCGCCGCCGCGAGCGCGAAGCGATCGCCGTCGTCGACGCGCAGGGCGGCGCGCACTTGACGGTGGTGATCGAGGGCCCGGCGGGGCGCTCGGAGCATCCGCCGCGCGGCGGCAGCGAACCCGGGGGTCCACCCACAAAAAAAGCGTGACGGGGTCGGCGGCAGCGTCGGCGGCCCCGGGCCCCAGCGCATCGCCGAGCCCGGTGACGAGCCCCGCTTTCGCCCCGGCACCCGCGCCGCGCGTGGCCCAGAACCCGCCCGTGGTCGACGCGCCGCGCGTGGCCGACGGGACGCCCGAGGCGAGCGACGGCACTCCGCGGCCGACGCCCCCCGACGCCGTAGCGACGACCATCGAGGAGTTGCCGGCCGGCTTCTGGGACGACGAGGGGCCGGGCGCCGCACCCCTCGCGATCGCCGCGGACCGCGACGCCCAGACCGAGGGAGCCGCGGTGGCGCAGGCGGTGCCGCCACCGACGCCGCCCCGCGCGCCGACGTCGCCCCCAGCTACCGCCCACGCGCCCGGCAGCCCTCCGGCGCTGGCCTCGCTGCACGGCCTGGCGCTCTTGCAAGCGGTCTTCCCGGGCCGCGTCGTGAAGGTCGAACGCGCCGCGACCGCGGACGGCGACGCCGTGCCCGACGAGGCGTCGGTCGCCGATCCGATCGAAGCTCCCGACGACGATCCCGATCCCGGCGCCGACGCGCCGCTTCCACGCACCCCCTAGGAGGGACCCATGAACGTCCAGAAGCTCATGAAGGAAGCCCAGCGCGCCCAGAAGAAGATGGCCGAGGCGCAGGAGCGCCTCGCCGCGCTCGTCGTCGAAGGGAGCGCCGGCGGCGGCCTGGTCAAAGCGACCGCGAACGGCGAGGGCACGATCACCAAGGTCGTGATCGACCCCGGTGCAATCGATCCGGACGATCTGAGCCTGCTCGAGGACCTGGTCGTCGCCGCGATCGCGGACGCCCAGCGCCAGGCCAAAGAGGTGCACGAGCGCGAGATGGGGTCGGCGATGGGCGGCCTCGGCGGCATGCCCGGGATGTTCTGAGCGCGTGCGCTTCCCCGCCCCGCTCGTCACGCTGATCCGGGAACTCGGGCGGCTGCCGGGGATCGGCCCCAAGTCCGCGCAGCGCCTCGCGTTCCACCTGTTCAACCGCTCCGAGGGCGACGTCGAGGCGCTCGCGCGAGCCTTGCTCGACGCCAAGCGCGGCCTCGACCGCTGCCCGCGCTGCGCGCACGTCAAGGAGCGAGAGTCGCCGCTGTGCGCCGTCTGCGAGGACCCGCGCCGCGACGCCAAGGTCCTGTGCGTGGTCGAACAGCCCGCCGACGTGCTCGCGATCGAGCGCTCAGGCGAGTACCAGGGGCTCTATCACGTGCTGCACGGGTCGCTCTCCCCCATGCACGGCGTCGGACCGGACGAGCTGACGCTCGATCTGTTGTGGCCTCGGCTCGCCGATGGCGTCGAAGAGCTCGTGCTCGCCACCTCGACCACCGTCGAGGGCGAAGCGACCGCGATGTACGTCGCTCGCTCGGCTCAGGAGCAGGGCCTCCGAACGTCGCGCATCGCGTACGGTTTGCCCGTGGGTGGCGACCTGGAGTACGCCGACGAGGTCACGCTCGGGCGCGCCATCGCGCACCGTCGACCGCTCTAGCGTCCGCTATGACCCCTTGACGTAGCGAAGCCCGTCCATATAATGACCGCCGTTTCGGAAGGACGTGATTCGGTGGCCCAGAAGTCGGCCAAGACCAAAACGCCCAAGGGCGGCACGACCCGGCTCGTGATCGTCGAGTCGCCCACCAAGGCGCGCACCATCGAGCGCTTCTTGGGCCCGGGCTACCGTGTCGTGGCGAGCATGGGCCACGTGCGCGACCTCCCCGCCAACGCCAAGCAAGCCGGCGAGGACGCCAAGCGGCTCACCTTCGGCATCGACATCGACGATGCATACAAACCCCACTACGTGATCTCGCCGCAGAACCAGACCAAGGTGCGCGGCCTCAAGAAGGCGCTCGCCGGTGCGGACGAGGTCTACATCGCGACGGATGAGGACCGCGAGGGTGAGGCGATCGGCTGGCACGTCGTCGAGGTGCTGCAGCCGAAGGTCCCGGTCAAGCGCATGGCGTTCCACGAGATCACCGAGGCCGCGATCCAGCGGGCGCTGGAGCAGACCCGCGAGCTCGACCTCAACCTCGTCGAGGCGCAGGAGACGCGCCGGGTCCTCGACCGCTTGGTCGGGTACTCGATCAGCCCGCTGCTGTGGCGGAAGATCGCTCAGGGTCTCTCCGCAGGGCGCGTCCAGAGCGTCGCCGTGCGGCTCGTCGTGCAGCGCGAGCGGGAGCGCCTCGACTTCGTCGCGGGCGGGTATTGGGACGTCGACGCGACGCTCGGCAAGCCGACCGAGAGCGCTGTGGCGCGCGTCCAGGCGTCGCTCACGCACCTGGGCGGCGTCCGCGTCGCCAGCGGCCGCGACTTCGACGAGCACACGGGCACCCTCAAGGCCGACTTGGTACCGGGAAGCGACGTGGTGTTGCTCGACGAGCGCGCCGCCACCGACCTCGCCGCCGGCCTGCGCGCCGGCACCTGGAGCGTCGCCGAGCTCGAGACGCGCGAAGAGACGCGGCGTCCGACGGCGCCGTTCACCACCTCGACGCTCCAACAGGAGGCCTCGCGCAAGCTCGGCTGGTCGGCGCGCGACACCATGCGCGTCGCCCAGGCGCTCTACGAGCGCGGCCACATCACCTACATGCGCACCGACAGCACGAACCTGGCGCCGGAAGCCCTCGACGCGATCCGCGCCACGGTGCGCGCCCGCTACGGCGCCGACCATTTGCCCACGGCTCCGCGCGCCTACGGCAAGGCGTCGAAGAACGCGCAGGAGGCCCACGAGGCGATCCGACCGGCGGGCGTCGAGATGCGCACGGGCGAGGAGCTCGGACTGCGCGACCGCGACGCCGCCCTCTACGACCTCGTCTGGAAACGCGCCGTCGCGAGCCAGATGGCCGACGCCCGCCTCAGGTTCGTCACCGCGCGCATCGAAGGACGCGACGGGGAGCGCGTCGCCACGTTCCGCGCCACCGGCCGGACGACCGTGTTCGCCGGTTTCCAGCGCGCGTACGTGGAGGGGAGCGACGACCCGGACGCGGCCCTCGACGCCCAGCAGCAGCCGCTGCCGGCGCTCGCGCGCGGCGACGGGCTCGAGCCCCTCGAGGTCGCCGCGGCGGGCCACGAGACCAAACCGCCGGCGCGCTTCACCGAAGCGACGCTGGTCAAGGCGCTCGAGGAGAAGAGCATCGGCCGACCCAGCACGTACGCGTCGATCCTCGACACCATCCAGCAGCGCCGCTACGTGCGCAAGGTGGGCAGCCAACTGGTGCCCACCTTCACCGGGTTCGCGACGAACGCGCTCCTGGAGCATCAGTTCCCGCACCTCGTCGACGAGCTCTTCACCGCCAAGATGGAGGACGACCTCGACGCGATCGCGCAGGGGACCGCGAAGCGCGTCCCCTACCTCGACGCGATCTATGCCGGCCCGAACGGGATCGCCACCCTGGTCCAGGCGGGCCTCGCCGACGTGGACGCGCGCGAGATCAGCACCATCCAGCATCCGAAGTGGGCGCCCTTCGTCGTCCGCGTCGGCCGCTACGGTCCGTACGTCGAGGGCGAGGTCGACGGCGAGACGCTCAAGGCGAGCCTCCCCGACGAAGCCGTGCCCGCCGACCTCGTGCGCGACGACCTCGAGCGCGCGCTGCGCGAGCGCAACACCCCCGACGAGGCGCTTGCCACCCATCGACCGAGCGGCGAACCGATGCTCCTGAAGCGGGGCCCGTACGGCCCGTACCTGCAGCTCGGCGACGGGACCGGCGATGACCGCCCCAAGCGGGTGTCGCTCCCGCCCGGCGTCACGCCCGAGGCGGTCGACGGCGCGATGGCGCAGGCGCTGCTCGACCTGCCGCGCGCGCTCGGCGAGCACCCGGACTCCGGCGAGACCATCGAGGCGCACATCGGCCGCTTCGGCCCCTACGTGCGCCATCAGCGCGTGTTCGCAAGCCTCCCCAAGGGCATGGACGTGCTCGACGTCGACCTCGCCACCGCGCTCGACCTGATCGCCAAGAAGCGCGGCCGCGGCGCGCCGCGCAAGACGCTGGGCGAGCACCCCGATGACGCCGAACCGGTGACGCTGCACGACGGCGCCTACGGCCCCTACGTCAAGCACGGCAAGGTGAACGCCTCGCTCCCCGAGGGGGCGGACCCCGACGCGCTCACGCTCGACGAGGCGCTGGCGCTGATCGCCGCGCGGGCGGAGGCCAAGGGGGTCCGCAGCAGCACCAAGCGCAAGGCCAAGGCGGGCGCCAAGAGCGGCGTCAAGAAGCGAACTGCGACCAAGCCCAAGGGCTCCAAGGCCACAGCGGCCGCCCCCAAGACCGCCCGCCCGAAGGCCACCCCCGCGGACCTGGTCCCGTTCCTCGACCAGCTCGACGCGGGCGACCGCGCGGTCGTGGCGCCGATCGACGGCATCGGCGTACCCAAGGAATCGCTGGTCTCGGTCACCGAGCGCCTCGGGCTCGCGCAGGAGGACGCCGAGGCGGCGCTGAAGCGCGCCCGCTTCAAGCTGCGCATGGCGTTCGGCAAGGCCCGCCGGGCCGACGGGTGACGGCGGAGGGCGACGCGACCCGCACCGCCGTCGGTGCTCCGGTCTCCGTGACCGGCCTGGCGCGCGCCGCCGGCGAGGCCGGCGCTCCGGTTCCCGGCCGCCCGTGGGTGGCCGCGCGCCTCGAACGGGCGACGACCTGGACGCTGGAGCGATCGCGCTGGCTGCTCGCGCTCGACGCTGCGGTGATCGTCGACCTCCCCTACGGCGACTTCCGGGTGCTGCAGCGCGGCGACGCGCTCGAGCTCCCTGCCGGCTCGGCGGTGGCGGTGCAACCGGTCAAGGAGGCCGCGACGCTGCTCTGGCACGACGATCGCGCGTAGACTGGGGCGTGCGCCGCACCCAAGTTCGCGACGCCATCGTCCTCCGCCGGAGCCCGCTGCCGAGCGGCGACGTGGTCGCCACCCTGCTTTCGCCCAGCGGCACGTGGCGCGCGGTCGTGCGCAAGGGGCGCCTGCCGGGCGGCAACCTCGCCCGGCTCTCGCTGTTCCACGACGTCACCGTGCAGTACTGGCGCCGCAACGACGACGACCTGGCGCTCATCACGCAGGTCCAGCTCAACGGAGCGCTGTCCGGCCTGACGCGCCCCGAGGCCTACCCGTACGCGCATCTGCTCGCCGAGTTGACCGATGCGCTCACGGTCGACCACCCCGTGAGCGACCGCTGGTACGCGCTCCTGGCGAGCGGGCTGCGCGGCCTCGATGCCCACTTCGACCCCGAGGCGGTCGGGCTGGCGTACGCCTGGCGCCTGATCGCGACCGCCGGGCTGGCGCCCGCCGTCGGCCGCTGCGCCCGTTGCGGCGCGCCGCCCGACCGGCTCGACGTCGCCGATGGGACGGCGCGCTGCGCGGAGCACGGCGCGGACCACGAG
>JAGXHO010000203.1 GCA_024636105.1 Trueperaceae bacterium
ATGACGCCGTGGGAGTACGGCGACCTGATCGCGTACCTGCGCGCGCACGTCGAGGGCATCGACGCGGTCGACGTATCGACCCACTGCCACGACGACCTGGGGCTGGCGGTGGCCAACAGCCTCGCCGGCGTGAAGGCAGGCGCCACGCAGGTGGAGTGCACGATCAACGGCATCGGCGAGCGCGCCGGAAATGCGGGCCTGGAGGAGATCGTCATGGCGCTCCACACGCGCCGCGACTACTGGGGCCACACGACGTCGATCGAGACCCGCGAGCTGTACCGCAGCAGCCGCCTGGTGGCGATGTACACCGGGATGGTCGTACCGCCGAACAAGGCGGTCGTGGGCGACAACGCCTTCGCGCACGAGTCCGGCATCCACCAGGACGGCGTCCTCAAGGCGGTCGAGACCTACGAGATCATGTCGGCCGAGACCGTCGGGCGCGACGCCGGCGTGCTCGTGATGGGCAAGCACTCGGGGCGGCGCGCGTTCCGCAAGACCTTGGCCGACTTGGGCTACGACGAGTTGCCCGAGGACACGGTCAACCTGCTGTTCAAGCGCTTCAAGGACCTGTGCGATCGCAAGCAAAGCGTCACCAGCGAAGACATCCGTGCCCTCGTCGACGTCGAAGCGACCCGCGTGCCGGCGACGTACGTGCTCGAGGCGGTGCAGTTCCAGTCGGGCACGGGCATGACGCCGGTCGCCACGGTCCGGCTCACGACCGACACCGGCACGTACGCCGAGGCGTCGACCGGCGATGGGCCCGTCGACGCGGTCTACAAGGCGCTCGAGCGCATCGCCCAGGTGGAGTTGGTGCTCGAGAGCTACGAGATCCGCAGCGTCGGCAGTGGGAAGGACGCGCTCGGTGAGGTGACCGTGCGCATGCGCAGCGAGGGGCGGGCGGTGCACGGCCGTGGCCTCTCGACGGACGTGGTCGAGGCGTCCGCGCTCGCCTACGTCGACGTGTTGAACAAGCTAGCGGCCGGCGTCGGGCGCGCCGCGACCACCCCGGTGGCGCTGGGGTGAGCGAAGACCGGACGCGGACGGGCGAGCTACCTCTGCGCGGGGTCCGGATCTCGCTCTACGACACCACCCTGCGCGACGGCACCCAGGCCGAGGGCGTCAGCTTCACGAGCGACGACAAGGTCGCGGTCGCGCGGCGCCTCGACGCCTTCGGGATGGACTGGATCGAGGGTGGCTGGCCCGGCAGCAACCCGCGCGACGCCGACTTCTTCGAACGCATGCGCGACGTCTCGCTGCTCCAAGCCCGGCTGGCGGCGTTCGGCGCCACGCGCCGCAAATCCACCGCACCCGAGGACGACGGCAACCTGAAGGCCCTGATCGCGGCCGCCACGCCGGTCGTGACGATCTTCGGAAAGTCTTGGCCGCTCCACGTCACCGAAGCGCTCGGCGCCAGCCTGGACGAGAACCTCGCGATGGTCGAGGACTCGGTGGCGTTCGTCGCGGCGCAGGGGCGTGAGGTCGTCTACGACGCCGAGCACTACTTCGACGGGTGGCGGGCCGACCCCGCGTACGCGCTGGCCACGCTGGAGGCGGCGGTCCGGGGCGGCGCTCGGACCGTGGTGCTGTGCGACACGAACGGCGGTTCGTTGCCCGACCACGTCGTCGCCGGAGTGCGGGCGGCCCGCACGGCGTTGGGCGAGGGCGTGGTGCTCGGCATCCACCCCCACGACGATGCCGGTCTGGCCACCGCGAACGCGCTGGCGGCGGTGGCGGCCGGCGCGCGCCACGTGCAGGGGACCGTCAACGGGTACGGCGAGCGGTGCGGCAACGTGGACCTCCTACCCGTCCTCGCGAACCTCGTCCTCAAGCTCGGCGCCGAGCAGCCGCAACCGCTCGCGGAGCTGCGCGCGCTCTCGCGCTACGTCGACGACCGCGCGAACCTCGAGCCCAACGTCCGACGCCCGTACGTCGGCGACGCGGCGTTCGCCCACAAAGGGGGAATCCACGTCTCGGCGGTGAACCGCCGACCCGACACGTACGAGCACGTGCCGCCCGAGTCCGTCGGCCAGGAGCGTCGCGTGCTCCTATCGGATCTCTCCGGCCGCGCGAACCTGGTCGCCAAGGGCGACGAGCTCGGCGCCGGTGCCGACGCGGGGGCCCTGGTGGCGCGGCTCAAGGAGTTGGAGCACCTGGGGTACGCGTTCGAGGGGGCGGAGGCGTCGTTCCGCCTCGTCGCGCGGCGCTTGCGCGGCGAACACCGGCCGTACTTCTCGCTCCACGGCTACACGGTCATGATCGACAAGCGCGATGGCGACGCCTCGCCGCGCTGCGAAGCCACGGTTCGGCTCGAGGTGGGCGGCTTGGCGACGCATACGGCGGCCGATGGCGACGGCCCCGTGAACGCCCTCGACCGCGCCCTGCGCAAGGCGCTCACCGGCTTCTACCCGTCGCTGGCGGACTTGACCCTCACGGACTACAAGGTGCGCGTGCTGGGAGGCACGGCGACCGGCACGGCCAGCGTCGCGCGCGTCCACATCGAGACCAGCGACGGCCGCACGAGCTGGGGCACCGTCGGCGCCCATACGAACATCATCGATGCCTCGTACGAGGCGCTCCTCGACGCGATCGAGTCGAAGCTGTGGGCGGACGGGATCGAACCCGTCGCGGCGGCCGACGATGCGGACGCCGCGCGCGAGCGCATAGGGATCGACGGGCGCGCATAGCCTTCCGCGTTCGATGCGGCGCCCGGTGCCGCCGGACGCTTTCGCAGCGTGGGTCCAACGGCCCAGCGGCACGCACCGAACGCGTCCTGGAGCGGGTTCCTTGCGATCGTGTCGTTGACATCGCGCCCGAATCAGGTGTACGATCCGCTCCACGGCCGGGGCCTCGTTCCCCTCCCCGGCGCATGAGGTTGCCGCTCGGCGGCCGCCGAAGGCGGTCGCTTTCCGTTCCGTTGCGCACCTCGCACCGCCGCGCCACCTCGACTCGCGGGTCCCGTCCTTCGCGCCGACCGCTCGCCGCCTCGAACCACGAACGAACCGCCGGGCCCCATCGGGTGCCTCCGCGCGAAAGGACCGCATGCCTGAGTACTCCGACGTCCGACGACTCGCTTGGCCCACCGAGCGCGACGCCTGCGGCGTCGGCTTCATCGCCGCCATGGAGGGGGGCCCGCGGCGCAGCGTGCTCGACCATGCCCTCGCAGCGTTGCGCAACCTCGCGCATCGCGGCGCCGTGTCGGCGGACGGCCGGACCGGCGACGGCGCCGGGGTCCTGACGCAGATCCCCTACGCCCTGTTCCGACGCGACCTTCGCGAACGCGGGGTCGAGTTCGGCGCCGACGAGGAGCTGGGGGTCGGGTGCTTCTCCGTCGCCAACGACGGCGAGGTCGACGAGGTCTACGCGCGCATCGCGGCGGTCCTCGACGAGGGCGGCCTCGAGGTGCTCGGCTGGCGCGATCCGCCTGTCGACGACGGGGCGCTCGGCGAGGAGGCGCGAGCGCGCCGACCGATCATGCGCCAGGTGCTCCTGCGCCGCCCTGCGGGTCTCGACGTGCTCGGCTTCGAGCGGCTGCTCTACCTGACGCGCAAACGCATCGAGCGCCGGCTCCGCGCCGCGGGGCTCGGCCGTGCCTACGTGCCGTCGATGTCGAGCCGGACGATCGTCTACAAGGGGCTCATGGTCGGCGACGCGCTCGCGACCTTCTACCGCGACCTCGCCGACCCCGACTACACGACCGCGATCGCCCTGTTCCACGAGCGCTACAGCACGAACACCCTGCCGCGGTGGTCGCTCGCCCAGCCCTTCCGGTTCCTCGCCCACAACGGCGAGATCAACACCCTTCAGGGGAACGTGAACTTCATGCGTTCACGCGAACCCGTGTTGCGCAGTTCGGTGTTCGGCGACGCCGTCGCCGACCTCCTGCCCATCATCGAGCCCGGTGGGTCGGACTCCGCGGCGCTCGACAACGCCTTCGAGCTGCTCACGCTCGCCGGGCGCGATCCGCTGCATGCGTTGGCGATGCTCGTGCCCGAGGCCTTCGAGAACGACGACGCGATGGACCCGGACCTGCGCGGCTTCTACGAGCACCACGCGACCCTGATGGAGCCGTGGGACGGCCCTGCGGCGCTCGCACTGTCGGACGGGCGCTACGCCGTGGCCGCGCTCGATCGCAACGGGCTCCGTCCGCAGCGCTACGCGCTCACCGACGACGGCCTGGTCGTCGTCGGCTCCGAGGCCGGGATGGTGCCGCTGCCCGACCGGCGCATCGTGGAGCGCGGCCGCCTCGGTCCAGGGCAGATGCTCGCCGTGGACGTCGTCGCGGGCGAGTTGCTCCGCAACGCCGACGTGAAGCGCCGACTGGCGCGGCAGGCGCCGTACCGCTCGTGGGTCGACGCCCACCTGGTGCGCGTGCCGTCCTTCGCGGCCGCGGCCCCTGGCGCCGCCGGCGCCCCGGACGCGTCCGCCACGGCGGACGCGTCCGCCACGGCGGACGGCGGGGAGGCCGAGGCGCTGCTGACCCGCACGCAGAAGCTCTTCGGGTACTCGACCGAGGACCTCGACCGCGTCCTGGAACCGATGGTTTCCGGTGGCGAGCCGCCGGTCGGGTCCATGGGCGACGACACGCCGCTCGCGGTCCTTTCGGAGCAGCCACAGGCGCTCTACCGCTACTTCAAGCAGCGCTTCGCGCAGGTCACGAACCCGCCGATCGACCCACTGCGCGAGCGCCGCGTCATGTCGCTCGCGACCGTGCTCGGTCCGCGTGGGCCGCTGCTCGACGAGGCGGCCGCCTCCGCGACCGTCCTGCGCTTCGAGCGCCCGGTGATCGATGGGGCCGAGTACGCCTGGCTGCTCGCGCAGGCGCCTTTCCGGCCCAAGGTGCTCGCCGCCCGCTGGCCCGTGGCCGACGGCCCCGAAGGCATGACGCCCGCACTCGAAGAGCTCTGCGACGAGGCCGTCGAGGCGGTCGAGGCGGGGCACGGCATCCTGGTGCTCTCCGACCGCGACGCCGACGCGACGCACGCGCCGATCCCGATGCTGCTCGCGGTCTCGGCCGTGCACCAGCGCTTGCTCCGCGCCGGGCGGCGCACGCGCACCGCCCTTGTCGCCGACACCGGCGAGGTGCGCGAAGACCACCACGTAGCGTGCCTGATCGGCTTCGGTGCTGCGCTCGTGCATCCGTTCCTGGCGCTGGCCAGCGCGCGCTCGGTGGCGGCGACGGCCAAGGGCGGGGCGCTGTGCTCGGCCTCGGAGGCGACCGAACGGTACCTGCAAGCGCTGGACAAGGGGCTGCTGAAGGTGATGTCCAAGATGGGCATCTCGGCGCTCTCGAGCTACCGCGGCGCGCAGATCTTCGAAGCGCTCGGCGTCGATCAAGACGTGATCGACCGCTACTTCACCGGCACGACGAGCCGGCTCGGCGGCGCCGGCGTGGACGCCTTCGCCGTCGACGTGCTGCGCTTCCACGCCGAGGCGTTCGGAGAAGACCCGGCCCTGCGCGATCGCGGCATCTACCGCTTCCGCAAGGCGGGCGAGTACCACGCCCTCAACCCGCTCGTCTTCAAGGCGCTCCACAAGGCCGTCCGCACGGGCGACGACGGCGCGTACGACGAGTACGCCCGGCAGGTCGACGAGCGGCCGCCGACGGCGCTGCGCGACCTGCTCGAGCCGCGCCCGCTGGGCCCCGAGGTCCCGATCGACGAGGTCGAAGGCGTGGAGTCGATCGTCCGGCGCTTCAGCACCCAAGCGATGAGCCACGGCTCCGTCTCTCGCGAGGTCCACGAGACCCTCGCGGTCGCGATGAACCGGCTGGGCGGCAAGAGCAACTCGGGGGAGGGGGGCGAGGACGAGGGTCGTTTCGCCCCGTACCGCGAAGACCAACCGCAACTCGGCCACGGCGGTTGGTACCCGAAGGCCGGCGACTGGGGCAACAGCGCGATCAAGCAGATCGCCTCCGGCCGGTTTGGCGTCACCGCCGCCTACTTGGTGTCGGCCCAGGAGCTCGAGATCAAGATGGCTCAGGGCTCGAAGCCGGGCGAAGGGGGCCAGATCCCGGGGCCCAAGGTGAACGACGAGATCGCGCGGATCCGCCGCAGCGTCCCGGGCGTCACGCTGATCTCGCCGCCGCCGCACCACGACATCTACTCGATCGAGGACCTCGCGCAGCTGATCTACGACCTCAAGCGCGTCCACCCGTCGGCACGCGTCGGGGTGAAGCTCGTCGCCACCGCCGGCGTCGGGACGATCGCCGCTGGGGTCGCCAAGGGGTACGCCGACAACGTCCAGCTGTCGGGTGCCGATGGCGGGACGGGGGCGTCGCCGCTCTCGAGCATCAAGAACGTCGGGGTGCCGTGGGAGCTCGGGCTGGCGGAGACGCAACAGACGCTCGTCGCCAACGGCCTGCGCGAGCGCGTCACGCTGCGCGTCGATGGGGGCATGAAGACCGGCCGCGACGTCGTCGTCGCGGCGCTGCTCGGCGCCGAGGCGTACGGGTTCGGCACGGCCGCCCTGGTCGCCGCGGGCTGCGCCATGATCCGCCAGTGCCACCTCAACACCTGCCCGGTGGGGGTCGCCACCCAGCGCCTCGACCTGCGGGCCAAGTACCCGGGCGAGCCCGAGCACGTCGTGCGCTTCATGACGTACGTCGCGCAGCAGGTGCGGATGCTCCTCGCGCGTCTCGGCGCCCGGAGCCTCGACGAACTGATCGGTCGCGTAGACCTGCTCGCGCCGCGCACGGTGGCGCTGCCGCGGCGGGCGCAGCTCGACCTGTCGGCGCTGCTCCGCGACCCCGACCCCACCGGCAGGCTGCCGCGCAAGGGGGCGGCGAGGGCGAACGGCCAGGTCCGCAACGAGCGGCCAGGCGACGACCCGCTCGACGAACAGCTGCTGCGCGACGCGCTGCCCGCGCTCGAACGGGGCGAGCGGGTCGCGCGCGGGTACGCCGTCGGCAACCGCGACCGGTCGCTCGGCGCGCGCCTCGCCGGAGCGATCGCCCGCCGCCACGGCGAAGCGGGCCTACCGGCGGGCAGCGTCGATTACCGCTTCCGCGGGGCCGCGGGCCAGAGCTTCGGCGCCTTCGCCGTCGCGGGGATGCGGCTCACGCTCGTCGGAGAAGCGCAGGACTACGTCGGCAAAGGGATGAGCGGAGGCGAGCTCGTGGTGCGCCCGCCCGAGGGCGACGACCTGGCGACCGACCGCTCCGTCATCCTCGGCAACACCGCGCTCTACGGCGCCACGGGCGGCGGGCTGTTCGCGGCCGGCCAGGCTGGGGAGCGCCTCGCGGTGCGCAACTCCGGCGCCGTCGCGGTCGTCGAGGGGTGCGGCGATCACGGCGCGGAATACATGACCGGGGGCGCCGTGGTCGTGCTCGGCCGGGTGGGCCGCAACTTCGGCGCCGGCATGTCGGGCGGCGTCGCGTACCTGTGGGACGACGGGAGCGTCGCGGATCGGGTTAACCTGGGCATGGTGGCGTTGGCGGCGCCGGGCGCCGCCGACGCCGACCTGCTGCGGGCGCTCGTAGCGCGGCACGCCGAAGCGACCGGCTCGCGGGTCGCGCGTGCATGGCTCGACGACGGAGCGGACGCAAGCCGCTTCGTGCGGATCGCGCCGAGCGTGGCCGAGGAGGGGCAGATCGATCCGGCCCCGCTGGGGGTGGCGCTGGCGGTGGCGCGCCTGTCGGCCCTCGGCGGCACGGCTGCGTGACCGGCCAGGCGCCGGTCAGCGCAGGCAGGTGACGGTGCCGTCGAGCGCCGCGACGAACAGCGCGTCGCCGACGGGCAACGGGCTCGCCTGGACGGCGCCCGAAGCGACCCGGTGGCGCGCCCGTTCCGCGCCCGTGCGCGCGTCGAAGGCGAGCAGTTCGCCCCCCTCGTTCGCCACGTAGACTACGCCGCCCGCGACCACCGGGGCGGCCGTCACCGGGTGTGCGAGGGGCGCCGACCAGGCGTCGTCGCCCGAGCGCACGTGCAGCGCGTGAAGCCGCGGCCCCCAGGACCCGACGAAGACCAAGCGGTCGGCGACCGCCGGCGGAGCCCACGCCTCGCCCTCGACGTCGTACGACCAGCGCACGACGTGCGCCTCCGGGTCGAACGCATGCACCTCGCCGGAGCGGGTCGCGAGCAGCACGACCGCCCCGGCGGACACCGGCGGCGCCGCCATGGCGCCTACGTCGACCCGGAAGCGCGCCGCGCCGTCGCGCGCGTCGAGCGCGTGGAGCCACCCGTCGTCGGCCACGACGAGCGCCAAGTGGCCGTGCAGGGTCGCCGCCGTCGCCGCGGCGGCGCCGAGGTCGACCGACCAACGCACCTCGCGCGGACCGGCCC
>JAGXHO010000204.1 GCA_024636105.1 Trueperaceae bacterium
GACGCCCCGAGCGCACCTTCGACGCGGCCGCCCGGCGTGCGGCGCTCGTCGACGACGGCCACCGACAGCCCGGCCGCCGTGCCCGCGGCCGCCGCCGCCAAGCCGGCTCGGCCGGCCCCCACTACGATGAGATCCATCCGCATGGCCTTCACGCCCTTCCCGCGGTCGCCCCGGCCGCCCGTGATCGGTCACGACGGTTGACGCACGCCCTGGAGGACCCTACGATAGGCTGCAAGTTCTCTTGCGTCAACGCCACCCGCATGCAATTGACCTTGCGGCCGGAGCGGAGCGCACGCCGAGGAGGCACCATGGCCCGCCCTATCGACCCGCACGACCCGTACATCGGCTGGCGGCAGCGCCTCCCCGAGCTCGACGTCCGACCCGCCAACACCGCCCTCGTCGTGATCGACATGCAGTACTCGTGCGCCAGCGCCAATCACGGGATGCACGCGAAGCGCCGCGCGATGGGGTTCGACGCGGCCGTCGACTACATCGCCGAGCGCACCGCGGCGGTCGTCCCCAACATCGCGCGCCTGCAGGCGGCCTTCCGCGAGCGCGGCATGGAGGTGGTGTTCGCGCGCATCTGCGCGCTCACGCAGGACGGCCGCGACCGGAGCAAGGCGCACAAGGACCTCGGCAACCACTCCCCCGACGGCACGCTCGAGGCGACGATCCTCGCCGAACTCGCCCCGGTGGGCGACGAGCTGGTCTTCGACAAAACCGGCGGCAGCGTCTTCAACTCGACCACCATCCACTACGTGCTCGGCAACATGGGCATCGAGCACCTCGTGTTCGTCGGGATGATGACCGGCGGCTGCGTCGAGTCCTCGGTCCGCGACGCCAAGGACCTCGGGTACGGGGTCGTGATGGTCTCGGACGCCACCGCCACTTGGACGGCTGCGATGCAGGAGAACTCCGAGCAGGTGGTGGACGAGGTGTTCGGCAAGGTCAAGGACACCGCCGAGGTGCTTGCGATGCTCGAGGCGGTACCGGTGCGCGCTGCGGCCGCGGTGTAGGTCTCGGGCGAGGACCGTCCCCTACAGTCGATACTCCAGGTACGTCGACGGCAGCGGCGCGTCCTCCTGAGGTCGCACCGCATCGACGAAGCCGAGCCGTCGGTACAGCCGCAGCGCCTCGTCGTTGCCGGGGCGCACGTTGAGCGACGCGACCGTGGCCCCCAGCGCCTTCGCACGCTCTAGAACGTGCAGGACGACGCGCGCGGCCAGGCCCTCTCCCCGCCGGTGCGGCGCGGTGATGATCCGGGCCAGGTGCCGCCGGTGTGGGCCGCGCGGCAGGTGCTGCCCGAACGCGACCACGGCGCCGTGGTCCGTCACGACCCATGACTCGGTGGTCGCCCAGTCGAATTGCACCGGCAACGTGTCCGGGTCGAGCGGGAACGCGTAGCGGGGACCGGTCCAGCGGGTGAGTTCCTCCTGGTTCGTGATCCATGACACGACGACCGCGAGGTCGTCGACGGTGGCGGGTCGCACGGCGATCGTCGAGGCGGTGCCTTGGGAACCCATGACGGCGATGCTAGCCGACGGGAAGCGTTCCCGCGCGCGCGCCGCCGGGGTACCGGGCCGCCCGCCAGGTGGTCGGGTCGGCCGCGCGGTACGCGCGCACGTCCACGCGCCCGAAGGCCGCCTCGGCCTCCCGACGCGCCGCTTCGAGGACCGCCGGCAGGTCAACGCGCACGTGGCGACCCTCTTGGAGCAGCACCTCGCCGCCGGCGACCACGTGCGCCACGTCGCGCCCGGTCGCGTACTGGGCGAGCAGGTGCGGCAGCGTCTCCGGGTACCAGGGCGTCAGGTGCGCCTGCCGCAGGTCGACCGCGATCACGTCGGCGGCCTTGCCCACCTCGAGCGACCCGACCTCGGCACCCAAGCCGAGCGCGCGCGCGGCGTCGATCGTGATCATCCGCAGCGCCTTGCCCGGCGGCAGCGCGTGTTGCGATCGGTGCCGCGTCCACTGGTGCCACATCGCTCTCGAGGGTTCTCGCAGCAGGTCGTAGCTCGCGTACGGCGCCGCGCCGTCGGTGGCGATCGCGACGTTGGCGCCCGCCTCGAGCAGCTCCACGATCGGCGCCACGCCGTACCAGAGGTCCTCGTGGGTGTGCGCCACGGTCGCGACGTGCACGCCGCCCGCGCCCAGCACGGCCACCTCGTCGGGGTCGAAGCCATTGCCGTGGGCGACGACGACGTCGGGTCCCAGCAGCTGCGCGACGACGTCGTCGCCGAAGTGCCGACGCGCGAAGGCCACCGACCCACGAAACAGGTGGGTGTGGAGCCGCACGCCGTAGCGGTCGGCGATGGCGCGCATCTCCATGGCGTGCTCGAGCATGCGCGGAGCGTCGCTCGCGTCGGGGAGTCGGTGCCCCGCGAGCCGCCCGTGCGCCACGTGGCGGCCGAGCAGGTAGGGCGGCGCCAGCTGCACCTGGACGCGGCCGCCGCCGGCGCCGTCCCAGCGCTCGATGGCGGCGACCGAGTTCGCCACCGCCGCCTCGTACGTGTACGCGAACGACCGCCACGCGCCGTCCACCTCCCGGCGCACCGTCCAGGGCTCTTCCAGGTGGGGGAACACCAGGTCGGGCGGCCCCACCCCTACGGCCAGCCTCAGACCGGCGTCCACGTACGCGCTCACGTTCGCTTCGGTAAAGGCCAGATCGTCCATCCGGGCGGGGGTGGCGCCGACGATCGACTGCCCCGTCGTGACGCCGAAGCGCAACCGCTCCGCCGCGGACAGCGCCGCTTCGGCCGCCCACCACGCGGCGGTGGTTGCCTCGAAGTAGAGGCGCCCGGCCGGCCAGCCGTGGTCGGGGTGGAAGTGGCCGCGCACGAGCCCGTGGCCGGCGTGGCCGTACGTGTCGACGAGTCCGGGCAGCAGCGCGTGGCCGGCGGCGTCGAGGGTGCGCTGGGCGCGGAAGCGCGCGATCAGGTCGGCGCGCGCGCCCACCGCGACGATGCGGCCGGCGTCCACGGCGACCGCGCCCTCCGGGATCACCCGGTCCTCGCCGTCCATGGTGACGACGGGCCCACCGAGGACGAGCAGGTCGATCGCATGGGGTGCCGAGCCTACGGCGCCGCCGCTCACGGGTACGCGAACGGGTCGAACGGCGCCCCGGTGGCCTCGGCGACCGCGGCGACGAAGGTGCGCGTGGTCTGCGGGGTGCGGTAGATCAGGTCGATGAAGCGCGCGCGGAGCGCCGGGTCGTGCTCCATGCGCTTCAGCGCCTCGTTGACCACCCTGCGTCCGTAGTAGTACTGCGGGTAGTGGGTGCGCGAGACGGCGTTGGTGAAGAAGCCGTAGGCGCGCTCGGCGTCCTCGCGCAGCACGAAGTGGTCGACCATCCGCTGCACGGCCTCGGCGCGCGTCATCTGCCCGGTGTTCACGAGCAGGCAGCAATCGTTCATCGCGATGCGGCCGAGGTCCTTGTAGACCTGCCCCATCCGAAGTCCGAGCGCCTCGTCCGAATCGCCGACGTCCCAACCGATCAGGTGCATCGCGACCTCGGGGCCGCCCTCGAAGATCGGGTTGGTGGGGGCGTTGCGGGTGTAGAACGCCGCCTCGACCGGCCAGCGGCCCGTCTGGAAGAGCTCGTCCCACAGCGTGTAGAAAGTCTGGTGGCCGGGGTACGCCTCGTGGCACAGCACCTGCACGAACACGTCGCGCTGCCAGTCCTTGTCGACGTTGAAGTGCAGCCAGCCGCGGTAGTCGCCGGTGTACGCCGAGCGGCCGCTGTAGAAGACGTCGCGCACGCCGGTGAACGAGTCGACCCCCTCCCCTTCGGGGAGCGGCGTCACCTTGGCGAGGGTGTCGGCGCGGGCGCGATCCAGGATCGAACGGCCGAACTCGATTACCGCGTCGCCCGTCATGCTCGTCGCCGCGAGCCAGGCCTCGACCTGCTGCTCGAGGGCGCCGGTGTAGCCGAGCTGGCCAAGGCCGTCGGCCAGCTCGGCGCGCAGGCGCTCGGCCTCGCTCGATGGGATGAGCTGGAAGTCGACCTGGATGATGGCTTGCACCAAGTCGAGGTAGGGGCGGTCCTCCTTGCGCAGGACCGACAGCACCGCTTTGGCGCCGGTGACGACGCCCTCCATGTAGGCGCGCGGATGGCCGTTGAGCCGCGCGGCCGCGGCCGCCACGTCGTCGAGCGTCGCCGCGACCGCCTCGAGGGTGTCGAGCGTCGGCTGGGTGCCGCTGTAGTTCGACAGCAACATCTCGCGCCCGAGGTAAGCGGGGTCCTCGCCGATGGCGCTCATCGAAGCGATCGCGTCGACGAAGCGTCGGGCGGTCGTGGGGTCGGTGTAGGCCATCGGTTCGGTCGTCGGTGCGGTCATCGGGTCGTCTCCTGGGCGGTGGGCGCGGGGGCGCCGAGGGCTTCGTCGACGCGCCGCGCCGCGTGGTACAGCAGCTCGGCCGCGGTCGCGCAATCGCGGAGTTCGGTGTGCTCGTTCGGGGCGTGGCTGATGCCGCCAACGCTGGGCACGAAGAGCATGCCCACCGGCATGCGGCGCGCCAGCACCTTGGCGTCGTGGCCGGCCCAGGAGGGCATGACGTACGGATCGAGGCCGGCGTCGACCAGCGCCTGCCGGGTCGCGCCCACGAGGCGCGCGTCCATGGGCACCGCAGGGGCGTGGTGCCAGTCGTCGAGGGCGACCTCGAGACCGTGGCGCGCGGCGCATGCGGCCGCCTCGCCCTCGACGGCGGCGCGCATCGCCGTCAACCGCGCCTCGTCCGGCGAGCGCATCTCGACGCGCAGGAGGGCGTTCCCGGGCACCACGTTGGTGGCGCCGGGGCCGACCTCGAAGACGCCCACGGTGGCCACCGCGCGACCGTCGCTCGCGCGCGCCAGATCGCGCACGGCGAGCGCGAGCTCGGCCGCCCCCCACAAGGCGTCGCGCCGCAGGTGCATGGGCGTGGTGCCGCCGTGGTTCGCCTGACCGGTGATGCGCACCGTGGTGCGCGAGATGCCGACGATCCCCTCGACCGCCGCGGCCCGTCGGCCTTCCGCCTCCAGGACCGGCCCCTGCTCGACGTGCGCTTCGAGGAACGCGGCCAGCGTCGGGCGCGCGACGCGCGGCGCACCGGGCACCTCGAAGGCCGCCAGGTAGGCGTCGAGGCCGCGCCCGTCGCGGTCGCGGACGTCGCCGTAGCGCTCCGGCGGGATCTCGCCGATCCACAGCTGGGCCGAGAGCACCCCGATGCCGAAGTTGTTCCCTTCCTCATCCGCGAAACCGAGCACCGCGACCGGGCGCCGCAGGTGCTCGCCGCGCCGCGCCATGGCGTCCACGGCCTCGAGCGCCGCCAGCACGCCCAGCGCCCCATCGAAGGCGCCGCCGTGCGGCACCGTATCCAGGTGCGAACCGATCCCGATGGCGGGCGCGTCCGGCTCGGTGCCGGGCCAGACGCCGATCAGGTTGCCGGTGGCATCGATGCCGACCTCGAGGCCCGCCTCGCGCATCCACCCCGCCACCATCCCCGCCGCCTCGGCGTGGGCCGCCCCGTAGGCCGGGCGCACGATGCCGCCGCCGTCGGCCTCGGCGACGGCGCCGATCTGCGCCAGCGCCTGCAGGCGCGACCCGAGGCGGTCGCCGTCGACGATCAACGGTCCGCCCAGACGGGCGCCTCGAGCGTCCCGTGCACCTCGTCGAAGAACCTGGCCCAGTCGCCGGGGCGGCGCGAGACGACGATGCGGCCGTCGGCGCGGGTTCCCGGCGCAGCGGTGGCGGTTCCAACGGTCAGGTCGGTGGTCATGTCGTTCTCCTCACGCGAGCGCATCGAGGATGCGCGGTCGGATCGCGGCCATCGCCTCGCCCAGCCCGCGCGCCGGCGCCGCCCCGACGTGGGGTGAGCACACGACGTTCGGCGCGCCGAGCAGCGGGTGGTCGTGCGGGACGGGTTCGAACGCGAAGACGTCGAGGCCGGCGCCACCCAGGTGGCCGGAGCGGAGCGCGGCGTCCAGCGCAGCCTCGTCGACGAGGCCACCGCGCGACACGTTGATCAACAGGGCGCCCGGCTTCATGGCCGCCAAGCGCCGAGCATCGATCATGCGCTCGGTCTCGGGCGTATGGGGCAGGTGCAGGCTCAGGACGTCGACCTCGGCGATCAGGTCGTCGAGGGGGCGGTACGCGACGCCGAGTTCGGCCTCCAGGTCCGGCGCCAGGCGCGTGCGCTGGAAGTAGCGGACATCGGCACCGAAGGCGCGCACCCGCGAAGCGAACGCGCGGCCGATGTCGCCGAGGCCGACGACGCCGACGGTGGCGCCGTACAGAGTCCGCAGGCCCTCCATCGGCATCCACTGGAAACCGTGCTGCACCTCGCTCGTGGGTTGCGGCGCGCGCTCGGTCGCGCGGTACGCGCCGGTCGTGGTGGCCACATGGCCGTCGACCACCCGCCGGGTGAGCGCCAAGAGCAGCGCGAGCGCCTGCTCGGCGACCGCGACGTTGCCCAGGCTCGGGGTGGCGTGCAGCGGAACGCCGCGCGCCTCGGCCCAGGCCACGACCTCCGGTTGCGGGACGCCGCCGAGGTGCTGCACGGACCGCAGCCGCGTCGCGCCGGCGAGGAAGGCGGCCGGGACCTTGCGACGCCGCGTCACGAGCACGTCGGCGTCGGGCGCCCACGCGATCAGCTCGGCGTCGTCGAAGCCGCTGGCGATGCGCACGGTCCACGCGGGCTCGGCGAGCGCCTCGCGGATGGCGGCCTCGTAGGCCGGCCGGCTCGGGTCGGCGACGACGATCACCGCTTCCGATGGGCCGGTCACCCGCCCTCCTGGAACGCGCGCACCTCGCCGGCCACGCGGTCGACCTGTTCGACCGTCATCCCCGGGTAGATCGGCAAGCACAGGATCCGCAACGCCTGCGCCTCGGCGACCGGGAACGTGCCGGGGCCGCCGATGCCTCCGTCGGCGTACACGGGCTGGAGGTGCACCGGCGGCGCGTAGAGCACCGACGAGGTGATCCCCCGCGCCCGCAGGTGCGCCCGCAGCGCGTCGCGCCGGTCGACCAGGATCGTGTAGTTGCGCCAGGCGGACACGGTGCCTGCGGGGCGGCCGGGGCGCTCGACGCCGGGCACGTCGGCCAGGGCCGCGTCGTAGCGATCGGCGACCGCGCGCCGCAGCGCGCCCCAGTCGTCGAGCCTCCGGAACTTGGCGTGCACGACGGCGGCGTTCAGGCCGTCGATCTTGAGGTTGTAGCCCTCGGCGACGTGCACCTGGCCGGGGAGCAGGTGGCGCTCGGCGATCGGCAGGTCCTGCACGTCGGGGTCGAGGCCGTAGCCGCGCAGCAGGCGCATGCGGCGGGCGACGCCCGCGTCCTTCACGAGCGCAAGGCCACCGTTGCCCAGGCCGCCCATCACCTTGCGCGGCGCGAAGCTGAAGAAGCCGCCGTCGCCGAAGGTCCCGGCGGGTTCGCCGTCGACCGAGGCGCCGAGCGCGAGCGCAGCGTCCTCGAGCAACAGCAGGCCGTGTGCGTCGGCGAGCGCGCGCAGCGGCGCCATGGCCGCCGGCTGGCCGTACAGGTGGACCGGCAGGAGCGCCTTCGTCCGCTTCGTGATCGCCCGGGCGGCGGCGTCCGGGTCGAGGTGGAAGGTGCCGGGGGCGACGTCGGCGAGCACGAAACGCGCGCCCACGTGGCTGATCGCCGCGGTCGTGGCAAGGTCGCTGTTCGGCACCGTCACGACCTCGTCGCCCGGCCCGATCCCCCACGCCCGCAGCAGCAGCGCCTGCGCCGCGAGGCCCGACTGGGCGGTCACCGCGTGCCACGGCGGGCCGAAGCGCGCCTCGAAGGCGTGCTCGAGATCGTGGGCGAAGCCGGCGCCATCGCACGTGGGATCCTCGGTCAGGGTCTTGAACGCCGTGTCGATCTCGGCGCGCACCTCGCGGTGCTGCCAGGCGACGTCGGTCAGCGGGATGGCGTCGAGCACGCGGTCGCTCACACGCTCCCCGTGCGCGCGAAGGCGCGCATGGCCGCGGCGTCCATCCCGACCAGGCCGAGCGCCTCGAGCGTCCGTCCGCTCGCGCGGAAATCCGTGCCCGACACCGCCCCCACCACGTCGATCAATCCGTTCGTGACCGGCATGGGGATGCCCAGCGCGGCACCGATCGCGGCGACGGGCACCAGAC
>JAGXHO010000205.1 GCA_024636105.1 Trueperaceae bacterium
CGTTGGGGGTGGGCGGTACGTCAGGGGTGGGCGGCGCCGGCGGCATGGCGGGCGGCGTCTGGACCGGTGGGGCGGGCGGTGGGGGCGGCACCACCGGCGGGTCGGACGGAAGCGACGGCGTCGAGGCCGCAGCCCCTCCGGCGGCACCCCCGGCACCACCGGGCGCGCGCGACTGCACCGCCTCCACCGCCTTGCGCCCGAGTTCCTGGAACTTGGTGCTCGCGCCCTCGAGCTTCGCCTTCCACTCGGGGTCGGGCTCCATGCCGGCGGTGCTGCGGTGGTACGCGAGCAGCGTCGCCGCCATCGCGAACGGGTCGGCGAGCGCGAGCTTGAGGAGCCACGCCCCGGCGAAGGCCATGATCGCCGCTACCGGCGCCATCGCCGGGAACGCTGCAGCGAACGCGAAGGCCGGCGCGGCCAGGATCAGCAGGAAGACGATGAACTCGACGTAGCCGATCAGCGTGAGCACGAGCGCGTTCGCCAGGATCGGCTTCCACGCCTGCGCGTAGAGGATGACGCCGTCGTGCGCGACCTTCCAGACGTTCTGCTCGCGCCGCGCGTAGGCGCGCGACAGCACCGCTTCGTCCACGTAGGTGGTCGACGCGACCGCAACGCGCTCGAGCAGCTTGGCGAGCGAGTCGAGGCCCGGGATGGGGAGGATGCTGGCGATGCGCGCGAAGGTGCGCACCACCGCCTTGACCGCGCCGTCGACCAGCACGTCGACGGCGAACATCACGCTGGTGTCGCGGAAGCGCTCCGTCACCTGGCGCTTGCCGTAAGCGATCTGCCCCTCGGCGGGCGCCTGACCGTGGACGACGAACTCGGTCATGACCGCGACGTGCGCGGCCTTCAGCAAGTAGAAGTAGTAGCGCGAGATCCAGCGCAGCAGCCCGAAGCCGCCACCGATGGCGATCAGGAAGGTGATGAAGCCGAGCGGCGCCCACAGCTGGCCGAGCAGGAACGCCAAACCGCCCACCACCCCGAAATACAGGGCGAGCGCCACGAACAGCACCGCGTAGCTCCCCAGGCGCACCCAGACGAACGGGAGCGTCTTGCCGAGCAGCGAAAGGGCTTCGGACAGGTAGAGCTTGGGCATGGCGACCTCCGAGGTAGCGCGGCGAATCGTGTGGGCTCGATGAGGAGCGTAACGCGCTCGATGTCACACCGGTGTCACACCAGCCGGGCCGAAGCCTGGCCGACCCCCAGATCCGACAGCTCGAACGCGAGCAGCAGGACGCCGACGACCGCGACGATCTCGACGAACCCCTTTTAGAGGTAGCCACGCTTGTGGACGATGGCCGCCTTGTAATCGATGAGGATGACGGCGATCACCAGCCCCATGTAGGCGATCAGCGGGTAGGTGCGCGCCAGCGTTCCTTCGGGGACCGCGCCGAGGACGACCTTGGTGAGCGCCTCGATCCCCAGCAGCAGGAAGAACGCCCGCGCGATGAACACCAGGTGGGTGCGGCCGGTGCCAAAGACCACCTCCTCGGTCGCGTACACCACGCTCTGGTCCTTGGGGAGGCGCACCCGGCCGAAGATGCGGCGCAGCTCCTGGCCGCCGACGAAGAACGACGCAGCCAACGCGACCACGGTCGTCTGGGCGATCATCGCGAGCATCGAGAAGTCGGCAAGGCCCGGCTCCGAAACGCCGGTGGCCACGAGGAGAGCGCCCATCGTAGGGCCGAAGATGACGACGATCAGGATCGCCGAGTAGCGCGTGCCCGCCACCACCGCGCGGGCGACCAGCACCATCGGCACCACGAAGAAGAGCGTCAGCCAGAACTGGTTGACCAGGTGCTGGTGGGCGGTCACCTGCATCAGGGCGGCGTCGGTGGGCATCGCGTTCTCCCGTCCGTGGACCCGCCTTGCGCGAACGAGCGAGCGCGCGCGGCCCTCGAGCGCTCCGACGGGGCGTCGTAGCGCCCACGCTCAGGGTATCGAACGGCCCGCGGGACGCGGGACCCGGTGGAATCGGCCGCCGGCGCTGGCCGTCGTCACCAGCCCGCGGAGGTCGACACCTTGGTCCCGAGCTCGTACAGCGCGCTCCCCCAAACGCAGCGCTGGACGGAAGCATCGTAGGTCTTGGACGGAAGGCCGTAGTCGATGATGGCCTGAAGAATGCGCCGCCTGCATTCGCCCCTGCGGTAGATCAGGTAGCTTGCCCCACCGATGAAACTCACGACCGCGACGCCGAGGAAGATGGTCGCCTCGGCGGCCGCGCCACCACGTCCTTCCGCGAGCATCCCGAGCGCGTCGCCCGTGACTGGGTCGACCGCCCACCACGCGTAGGGAAGGTGCTCGGGCACGCGGTCGGCGACGATCAAGACGCGACCGGCCGCCAGGTCGGCGGCGACCGCCGAGCGCGAGGCGGCGGGCACCAGCGCCAGGTCCGGCGCCGCTCCGGGGCGCCACGCGACGAGCGACGCCCCGGCGTCGAGCGCTTGGAGGAGCACTTCCGGCGCCGTCCACACGGGGGCGGTGCCGAAGGCCGAGCGCAGCGGCGCGGCCTCCAGGTGCGAGAGGCGCACGCCGGCCGCGAACGCCGCGGTCGGGTCGGCGTGCGCCGTGCCGGCGACGACACCGCGCGCCGGCGCGCTCAGGATGTCCACCCACGCCCGCGCGACCAGGTCCTCGTCGGGCCCGGACCAGCCGACTTGGCGCAGCACCACCGCGGGCGCCGGCCGCCCGAGGTCGGTCCCGGCATCGACCCGTGCGTCGACCGAAGCCAACAACGACCACGCGGTGTCGGCGCGCCAGGCACCGATCTCGGGTCCCGCCGGCACGTCCGGGGCTTCGGCGACCCGCAGCAGGTACCGCACGTGCTCGCCGGACGCGACGACCGCGTCGAGCCCTGCCTGCAACGCCGTCAGCGGCGCCACCGGCCCGGTCGCGACCGTCAGGGCGACCACCGTTCTCAGCGGCGCGAAGGACGGTGCGCCGAGCTCGCGGCTCCCCTCCGCGCGGTGGGCGGGCCCCACCCGATCGAGCAGGGCACGGCGCCACGTGGTCTCGGTCCCGTCCGGCGCCACGAGGTCCACGTCGAGCCAGACCGCGGTGACCGCCGCGATCTCAGCATCGGTCGCGAGGGCGCCCGCCGCCGCTCCGAACCCCCGGGCGGTCTCGCGCACGACGCCGGCCGCTGGCGCAGCTCCCGCATCCAGCGGGAAGGTCGCGCCGATGCGCGGATCGAACGCGAGCGCACCGTCGAGCGTCCCGCCGAGGACGGCCACCGTGGGCACGTCGAACGTCGGGACCGCGTCGTCCACCTCGCCATCCGCCGCCGCGTTCTCGGCGCCGACCGCAAGCGGCGTCAGGACCACCTCGACGACGCCGTTCTCCAGGACGGCCACCGGTCGCTCGTACGGGCCGGCGATCCGCTCCTCCTCGAGCTCGGCGCCGCGGCGCCGCTCCAGCACCACCTCGATCCGGATGCGGTGCGTCAGGTCGTCGGGCACCGAACCGACGAGCGTCCGCTCGACCGCCACGCCACTGGGTGGCGGGTCGAGCAGCGGATGCAGGTCGCGCGCGCCGCCGGGTCCGTTCACCACCCGAACCCAGGCGTACGCACGCGCATCGTCCAGCAGGACGGTATCGAGCTCGGCACCCCCCAGTGCGATCCCAGCCGCGTCGAGCAGCGCGGCGAGCTCGATCACGTCGCGCGCTGCGGCCGCGAGCGACGCCCCGACGTCGAACGGGAGCGCCTCTGCCGCGCGCAACGCTTCGGGGGTCGTCGCTTCGGCGAGCGCACGCATGTCGGCCGCTAGGCGATCGCGTCGATCTGCCAGGTCGGCGGGCACGACGGCGGGCTTGGGCGCCGTGTGCTCGAACAGCCGGCGCGCGTCGGCGTCGCCCAGCGTGCCGAGCACCACCTCGGCGTCGTACCCCGCGTCCCCGATCAGCCGCGCCGTCAGGATCGCGACGTCCAACGCGTTGCCGCGACCGGCATCGAGCGTCCCCTGCGGACCGCGCAGCAGCCCGGCGTACGCCTCGTACCCCACCCGCTCCGCCACCCACGCCGCGATCGCCTCCGGTTCCTCGAACACCAGGTCGAGGCCGATCGCGTCGACGTCGAAGCGGACCGCGCGCACGTCGTCGCGCAGCACGACGGCCTCCTGCAGCAAGGCGTCGAGACGGGGGCCGACGCCATCGAGGGTGGGGAGGTCTTGAGCGAAAGCGAACGCGATCGCCGCCCACGCGACGACCGCCATGCGGGCTCGGTTCGATGTCATGCAGGAGCGTAGGTCCCGACGCGTGAAGCGGCCGTGAAGGTGAGCGGCCGGATGCCGGCTAGGGCTTCGCGTCCACCGCACCCCGCACTTCGTCGACGTACCCGCGCGCCTGCAGGTTGAAGAGCACCGCATACGTGCCGCCGAGCGCCATCAGCTCGGCGTGCGAGCCCGCCTCGGCGATGCGGCCCTCCTCGAGCACCACGATCCGGTCGGCGAGGCGCACCGTGCTGAAGCGGTGCGAGACGATCACCGTGATGCGGTCGGCCGCCTGCGCGCGCAGCCCCTCGACCACCTCGAACTCGGCCTGCGCGTCGAGCGCGGCGGTCGGTTCGTCGAAGACCAGCACGCTGCCGTCGCGGTAGTAGAGCCGCGCGAGCGCCAGTCGCTGCCACTGCCCGCCCGATAGCTGCTGCCCCCCCTCGAACCAGCGCCCGAGCATCTGTTCGAAGCCCTTCGGGAGCAGCCCCACGAACTCCGAGGCGCCGGCGCGCTCGGCGGCGGCCGCGAGCGCCTCCGCGTCCGCCTCGCCGGCGCCCCGCCCCACCGCCACGTTCTCGCGCACGGTCATCTGGTAGGTGCCGAAGTCCTGGAAGACGGTCGCGATCTCGCGCTGCACGCTGCGCGGACTGAAGCGCTCCGCTGGCATCCCGTTGAGCAGGATGCGCCCCCCGGTCGGCTCGTAGAGGCGCGTGAGCAGCTTGACCAGCGTCGTCTTCCCCGCCCCGTTCACGCCGACCAGCGCCAGCGACTCGCCGCGCCGTACGGAGAAGGTGACCCCCTGCAGCACGTCGCGGTCGGTGAGCGGGTAGCGGAAGTGCAGGTCCTCGACGTCGATCCGCTCGATGCGCCCCTGCCACTCCTCCCCGGCGTCGAGGTCACGCGCCGGCAGTTCGAGGAACTCGTAGAGGTTGCGCATGTAGAGCAGGTCCTGCTGGACGCCGTTGACGCCCTGCAGCAGCGTCGCGAACTGCCGCTGCAGCTGCGCGATGCCGGCGATGAAGAGCCCGAAGTCGCCCACCGTGAGCGCCCCTTGCGCCGCGCGCCGCAGCACCGTGAGCGTCGCGACCGCCACCAGCACCGAGGAGGCGAGCGAGGCCGCCAGCCCCCAGCCGCTGCGGCGCCGCACCAGTCCCTCGAGCTCGCGCCGGAAGCGCAGGTAGTACGCGCGCCAGCGGTCGATCAGGTACGTCTCGAAGCCGAAGAGCCGCACCTCCTTGACGTCCTCGTCGGAGGTCAGGAGGCGGCCTAGGTAGTTCTGGACGCGCGCGTCCGCGGCGCGGCGGCGCAGCATCCGGTAGTTCTCGGTGCCGAAGCGGTTGGCGACGATCACGCCGGGAACGCTCGCGAGCAGCACCAGCGGCACCACCGACCAGCCGAGCTGCGCCATCAGCGCCGACACCGAGCCGAGGGTGATCAGCGCCTGCAGCAACCCCACCATCTGGGTGAAGACGCCCAGCGGCCGCCGGCCGACCTCGCGGTAGGCGTTCTGGAGCGCGTCGTAGGTCTCGGGGTCCTCGAAGCGCTCGAGGTCGAGGTTGGCGGCCTTGTCGAGGATCTGCCGGGTGATCGCGTGCTGCAGCGAGTCGCCCAGGAGCTCCTGGGTGGCGTTCTGCAGCGTGCCGAAGAGCGCGCCCAACGCGCCCACCGCCACCTGGATCCCGAGCAGCGTCGCGAGCCGTGCGAAGGCGTCCCCCTCGGTCGCGAAGCCGCCGGTGATCGCGAGCGCCACGGCGTCGAGCAGCAGCTTGCCGATCCACAGCGTCACCGCCGGCACGCCCGCCTGGAGGACGCTGAGCACGGCGATGAGCGCGGTGCGGCGCGGGTCGGTGGCCCACACCAGCTCGAGCGTGGCGCGGAGGTCGGCGAGGTGGGTGCGCCAGGTGGGGGCTTGGGGGCGCGGGGGTCTGGTCATCGAGGGACGATGGTACGTGGCCAGGCCAGACCGACTCCCCGTTTGGACGACCGGCATGGACCCAGAGTCCATGGGCTCGTGCGGTGCACGCCTCCACCGGTCGCCCCCCAGGCACGTATGCTGGCACACGAGCCTGGGCCCATCACATGGCACATAATCATGGCATCTGGGTCTGGCATCATGGAGGCTGGTGTGCCCGCGACACGCAAGAGGAACCTGCACGTGCCGCTCCCCGAGGACGTGCACGCGGAGCTCAAGGCACAAGCGCAGCGCGTCGGCGAGCCCGCCACCGTGCTCGCCCGCCGGGCGATCGAGGAGCGCGTACGTGCGCTCAAGCGCGAGCAGATCGACGCGGAGATCACCGAGTATGCGAACGCCGTCGCGGGCACGATCGACGACTTCGACCCGGCGGTCTCGGCCGCGGGCATGGCCGTTTGGGCGGCCGACGAAGACGACTGGAGCGACGAGGACGGCGCCGGGAACCTTGACGCGGGGTGAGGTCTACTGGGCGACGTTCGAGCCGCGCTCCGGGAGCGAGCAGCGCGGGCACCGACCGGCGGTGGTCGTGTCCCGCGATGCCTTCAACCTCAAGCCCACCTGGCGCTCGGTGATCGTCGTTCCCCTGTCGACCTCGGGGGCACAAGCCCAACGCGGTCCGACGGCCGTCGCGCTGTCGAGCGGGATCGCGGGCCTCGCACACGCGTCCGTCGCGCTCTGCCACCAGGTCACGATCTTGGACCGCACCAAGATCGGTCGACGCATCGGCGTCCTGCCGCCCGAACTCGTCGACGCGATCGACATCGGGTTGATGCACGCCCTCGACCTCTGATCACCAGGTCCCCGGTACGCTCCGGTCCGTGCCCACCAGCGCCCTCAACCCCCGCGCGATCCTACGCGCCAGCTACACGGCGATGTTCGTCCAGGCGATGGTGGTCAACCTGACGCCCTTGCTGTTCGTGACGCTCGCCGGACAGTTCGGCCTGAGCTTCGAGCAGGTGGGCCGGCTGGTGCTCATCAACTTCGCCACCCAGATGGCCACCGACGCGGTCGCCGCGGGCGTGGTCGACCGGGTCTCCGCCAAGCTGCTCGCGACCCTCGCGAACGCCTTCGCTGCCGTCGGCCTCTGGGTGTTCGCGCTCGCGCCCTTCCGAGTCGAGGACCCGTACCTGGGGCTGGTGGCCGGCACCATCGTCTTCTCGATCGGCTGCGGGCTGCTCGAGGTGATCATCAGCCCGATCGTCGAGCGCACGCCCTCGGAACGGAAAGCGGCCGGCATGGCGCTGCTGCACGCCTTCTACCCCATCGGCAAGGTGGCGGTGACGGTGGTCACCGGCTTGGCGTTCCTGGTGGTGGGCGTCGAGCGCTGGCCGGCGCTGATGCTCGCCTGGTCGGTGGTGCCGGCGCTCAACACGCTCGCCTTCGTCGGCCTGAAGTTGCCACCGATGTTCGAGGTCGGCCGCCGCACGCGCACCCGCGACCTGCTGCGTTCGAAGCACGCCCTGTGGGCGCTCGTGGCGATCGCGTTGGCGGGCGCCACCGAGGTGTCGCTGGCGCAGTGGGCGTCGGCCTTCGCCGAACGGGGCCTGGGCGTCGCCAAGGCGACCGCCGACCTGCTGGGGCTGGGCGCCTTCGGAGTGGGCATGGTGGTCGGGCGGCTCTGGTTCGGGTTCCGCGGCGAGGAGGCCGACCTGGCCTCGCTGCTCCGCCGCGGCGCGTTCGCGTCCGCCGCCGCAGCGCTGACGATGGCGTTCGCCCCCTACGCCTGGGTGTCGCTCGCGGCGACCGCCTTCGCGGGCCTCGCGACCAGCCTGCTGTGGCCCGGGGTGGTTTCGATGACGTCCGCGCGCTTCCCGCTGGCGGGCGCCTCCTTGTTCGCGCTGCTGGCCGTGGGCGGCGACGCCGGTGCGGGCGTGATGCCGTGGATCGTGGGCGTCGCCGCCGACCAGGTGCGCGCCGCGCCCGCCTGGCTGGTGGGCGACGCGAGCCC
>JAGXHO010000206.1 GCA_024636105.1 Trueperaceae bacterium
GGCTCTCCATCCCGGAAGCGTACCCGCTTCCTACTTAGCGAGCCTGTCCAAGAACCGGGGTCCACCTCTGCGTTCCTCAAGGTCGCCCCGGCTCAGTGGGCGGCGGAGGGTCGGATCACCGCGGCCATCGCGCGCGTCGCGCCGGACCGCGTGCCCGAGGTGCTGGCGCACGGCGTCGCTCGGCATGGTCCGCGGGCGCTGCCGTGGCTGGTGCAGCGGCGCCTCGAGGGCGAGGAGCGCGCGGATCCGGAGGCGGCCGTCGCGGTGGCGGCGGCGATGGGGGAGCTCGTGCGCCGCGCTGCGCCGCAGCTCGCGGGTTGGCGCGCGCTCGGTCTGTTCGACCGGAGCCCGACCGCCACGATCGAGGAGCTGCCGCAGCTCTGGTCGTGCACCGAGCTCGAGCGCCTGGAGCCAGAGGAGCGCGCGGGCCTCGGGGCGCTCGACGTTCGCGTGCGCGCCCGCCTCGCCGACCTGGCGGCGCGGGGCGCGCCCACCGTCCTCGCGCACGGCGACCTGCACACCGGCAACGCTCTGTTCGCCGCGGACGACCGCGCTTGGATCATCGACTGGACCGACGCGGCAGCGTCGTGGCCGGGCGCCGACCTGTTGACGATGGTCGGTCTGGACGCCGACCTCGACGCCCCCTCCACCCGAGCGGTCGTCGACGCCTACCGCGAGGCGGCCGGACCGGCGCTATCGGGGTGGGACGCAGACGCGTTGGCGGCCGGGCTCGCCGCCGGGCTCGCGTTCCAGGCGCTGGCCTACGCGCGGATCGCGGCTGCGGCGCCCGCTTCGCAGCGCTGGCAGCTGGAGGGCACCGTTCGGTACCTGGTCCGGCGGCTGCTCCGGTTGGAGGGGCTCGCGGGCTGAGGTCCGTTCTGGATCGGCCGGGCACGCGTGCTAGCATCGCGCCCGCCCCGAGCGCGCCCCGTGCCCGCCGGGCCCCCCACCATGGACCGCCTCGACCGCCTCCACGACCAAGTCCGGCGCGTGATCCTCGCCCGGCAGCACCCGATCACCGGGCTGCTGCCTGCGGGCACCGCGATCAACGCGCACGGCGACTACACCGACGCCTGGGTGCGCGACGTGGTCTACGGACTGATGGCGCCGTGGGGCGTGGCGCTCGCCTACCGGCGCCGCGACGCCGCTGCCGAGCGCCGCTTCGAGCTCGAGCACGCCGTGGTGCGCGGGTTCCGCGGGCTGCTGGGCGCGATGATGCGGCAAGCGGATAAGGTCGAGGCCTTCAAGCGCACCCAGGACCCGCGCGATGCCCTGCACGCCAAGTACGGCACGGCGAGCGGGTTGGCGGTCGTGGGCGACGAGGCGTGGGGCCACCTGCAGATCGATGCCACCTCGCTCTTCTTGCTGCAGCTCGCGCAGGTGACGGCGTCGGGCCTCCCGATCGTCCAGAGCGAGGTCGAGGTCCGCTTCGTCCAGAACCTCGTCCACTACGTCGGGCGCGCCTACCGGACCCCCGACTACGGGATCTGGGAGCGCGGCGACAAGACCAACCACGGACGCCCCGAGCTGAACGCCTCCTCGGTGGCGCTGGCCAAGGCGGCGCTCGAAGCGCTCGACGGCTTCGACCTGTACGGAGCGCAGGGGTCGCAGCGCTCCGTGATCCACGTCGTCCCCGACGACATCGCGCGGGCCCGGGTGGTGCTCGAGGCGATGCTGCCGCGCGAGTCGGCCTCCAAGGAGGTCGACGCCGCGCTGCTCTCGGCGATCGGCTTCCCCGCCTTCGCGGTCGACGACCCCGACCTGGCCGCTCGCACGCGCGCCGACGTGCAGGCAAAGCTCGGTGGCCGCTGGGGCTACAAGCGCTTCCTGCGTGACGGCCACCAGACGCCTGCGGAGGACCCGGGTCGGCTCCACTACGAGCACGAGGAGCTCGCGCGCTTCGCCGGCATCGAGGCCGAGTGGCCGCTCTTCGACGCGTACCTTGCGCTCGACGCGACCTTCCGGGGCGACGCCGAAGCGGCCGCCCACCACCGCGCGCGCCTCACCGAACTGGCGGTGGCGCGCGACGGGATGGTGCTGTTGCCGGAGGTCTACCGGGTTCCGGACGCCGAAGAGGCCCGAGAGCGGGCCGCGCCGGGCACCCGCTCGCGGGTCCCGAACGACAACGTTCCGCTGGTGTGGGCGCAGAGCCTCTGGGTGCTCACCGAGCTCCTCGCCGACGGCCTCCTGGCTCCGGCCGATCTCGATCCGCTCGGCCGCCACCTGAGCGTTCAGCGCCCGCGCCGCCCCGTGGTCCAGGTCGTGCTCTTGGCCGAAGACGCCGTGGTGCAGGCGGCGTTCGCCGACCTGGGCGTCGCGCTCCAGACCCCCGATCAGGTGGCGCCCGTTCGGGTGCGTCGCGGCGAAGCGCTCATGGAAGCGCTGGGTCGCGTCGGGGCGTCGCCCGAACTCGGCCTGACCGGTCGCCCCGCACGGCGCCCGGGCGGCCTGGCGACGGCGCGCGCGTACCGGCTGCGCGGCGAGCCCTACGTGTTCCTGCCCACCTACGCCGATGCCCGCTGGTCGCTGCGTTCGCGCGAACCGGCCGTGCTCGCGCACCGCACCCGCGCCGAGCTCGCCTACCTGCATCGCCACGCCCGAGGGCCCGGTCGGCCGACGTTGACGCTGCTGCTCACCCATGAGCACCTAGGCCCCGGCGTCGAGGCGCTGCGCGACCTGGCGCTCGAGCTCGCGGACGGCGCCGTCGATGGCGTGCCGGTGCGGCTGGGGGCGCTGGCGACGCTCCTGCCGGGGGCGGCGCACGAGCGCATCGACGACCTCGGGGATTGGCGCGACGACGCCGACGCGCGCCCGCGGACGGTCCCGGTGCGGCGGCTGCGCAGCGTCGGACCCGGTCGCCCGCTCCCCGTGGACGCCGCGCTCGCGATCGAGTTGGCGGCGGACGCCGCGCTGGCCGCGCGCCTCGCGGCGGGCGACGACCTCGAGGACCAGGCGGTGGTCCTGGGCGAGCTGGCGCGGCGCTCCGGTCTCGACGCCGACGTGCCGCTGACCGGCGGCGCCACGGCGAGCGTGCGGGCGCTGCTCGAGGAGGTCGACGCGGTGGCCGGCGAGCGGCGTGCCTGGGGCGTGGTGCGCACCGTCGCGGGCCTCCTCGAGCGCCTCGATCCGGCCTTCGTCGACGCGCTCGACGAGCTGCTCGTGGCGCAGAAGGCGGTCGTGCTGGGCAAGGGGTGGCGCGAGGAAGCGACCGTGGTGCGGCCGCTGCCGCTCGACGAGCTGGCCGCGCGCCTGCGCGCCCCCGGACCGGGCGACGTCCGCGACCGCGCTCTGACCCAGGAGGTGGTGGTCGCGCTCGCGGACCTGGTGCGCGCCGACCCGGCGCGGTTCCGCGGCGTCTTGACGCTGCGGGTCGGCGCCCTGCTCGCGCTGATGGCGAACGGGCTCGCCGCCGAGTTCGACGTCACCCCGGACGAGGGGTACGACTTGCTCGCGCGCACGTCGCCGGCGGCGTTGGCCGCTCGGCTCGACGCGGTGCTCACCAGCGGCGACGACCTCCGGACGCAGCTGCGCCGGCGCGAGCGGCTGGTGCTCGCCTCGGGTGCGGTGGCGTGGCAACCGATCGTCGAACCCACCGCCCCGATCCCGGTCGACGGTTGGTGGCGCTGGCGTCAGCGCGAGGGGGCGCTCACGCGCGTCCCCGCCGGGTTCTTCGCGCGGGTGTGGGAGTTGCTCGGGCACGCCCGCGGGGTCGTGATCGGCGACAAGCTCGACCGCCGCAACCGGCTCGACGCGAACGCTTCGCGGGCCAGCACGACGGCGGGGGAGAAGACCTTCGCGCTGCGCGTCGAGCACCTGCTGCAGCGCGTCCCGTCGCCCGAGTACCGGCATCTGACCGTCGAGGCGCTCGAGACCCTCGCCGCGGTGGTGGCGGCCGACCCTTCGTTCCGCGTCGACGGCGATCTGGTGGTCGACGTGCTGGTGGGCCACGCCGTCCGTCGGGCCTGGCTCGACGCCGCGATCCACGGTGCGGCCGAACCCGAGGCGGCGCGCCAGGCGGCGGCCGGCCGCTACGACGCCGACACGGCCGCGGCCTGGGCGGCCTTCTACGACCGCTCGCCCGAAGACGTCGCGCGCTGGTTCGTGGCGGCGCTGCGGGGCCTCACCGGGTCCGCCGCCTGAGGTCGGCGGCGCCGGGCCCGCTCACCGCCCGCCCAGCACCACCTCGGTCCAGCGCGCGATCCAGCCGTCCACCGTGGCGCCGTCGAGGTTCGCGGGGAGCGGCAGGAGCTCCTCGGCGGTCGGCACCTCGGCGTACTGCTCGAACGCTTCGGGCAGCGCCACCCCTTCGCGCACGGGGTAGACGAACATCGACAGCGGCACGTCCGCCTGGAACGGCTCCTGCAGCAGGAAGTCGATCAGCCGGCGCGCGGCGTCCGGGTTCGCGGCTCCCCGGAGCACGCCGGCGGTCTCGACCTGACGCACGCTGCACCCGGAGCAGCGCAGGTTGACCGTCGGCGGCGCGTCCGGATCGATTGCTTCTTCGGCGAACAGCACCTCGGCGGCCGGGCTGCTGGCGTACGAGAGCACGATCGGTCGGTCGCCCCCGTAGCGGGTGAAATCGCCATAGTAGGCGTCGCTCCAGCCGGCGCGCACCACGAGCCCGTTGGCGCGCAGCGCCGCCCACCAGGCGAAGGCGGCGTCCTCGCCCCAGGCGCCGATCGTGCCGAGCAGCAGCGCGAGCCCAGGGCTCGAGGTGGCCGGGTCGCTCACGACCGTCAGGCCCGCCCAGCGCGGGTCGGCGAGGTCGGCCAGCGAGGTCGGGAGCGGCGTCCCGGCGGCGTCGAACCAGTTGCGGTCGAGGTTGAAGCCGACGAAGCCGGCGGTGACGGGCGCCACCAGGTCGTCGACGGCCACCCGGTAGGCAGGGAGGACCGCTTCGAGCTCCCGGCTGCGGTAGGGCTCGAAGACGTCGGCGGCGCGGGCGCGCGCGAGCAAGCCCTCGTCGACGCCGAACAGTACGTCCGCGATCGGGCGGGCGCGGGTGAGCGCGGCGCGGTTCAGCGCGGCGCCGGCATCGCCGGCCTGCACCAGCACCACCTCGATGCCGGTCTCCGCGGTGAAGGCGTCGAGGACGTCGCGCGACACCGCGAAGCTGTCGTGGGTCATCAGCACCACGCGTTGGGCGAGGGCGGGCGAACACAGAGCGGCGAGCACGAGCAGCGGCACGAGGCGTCGAAAGCGCATGGCGAACCGTCCTTCCGTCACCTGGAGGGGGATCTGCACTCGCATGCGTTCAGGAGGGGTCGTTCGCGTCACGCTCCCTCCGCCCGCACGACCGGGTTCAGGTTCCGAGGGTGTCTCTCAGCCCTCGCGCATCGCGGGGGCACCCCTGGTGACGCCGACAGTCTACCCGCCCGCGTCGCCCGAAGCGGTCGGGCGCGCGCGGCGCGGGACCCGCCACGCGGCGAGCACCCCGGTGAGCGCGAAGAGCACCGCCGCCGCCAAGAAGACCACCGAGTAATCGGTGCCGACCGGTTCTCGGCCGACGACCACCGCGGCGACGAGCGCCCCGCCGACCACGGGCGACACCGCCCGGGCGGTGGACACGATCGCGTTGTCGAGTCCGTACACGCTGCCGGCCTCACCCCGGTCGGTCAGCTGCGCGAGCATCGCCGAGATCGCCGGCAGCACGCCGCCGATGGTGGCGCCCGTCAGCGCGTAGAGGGCCACCAGTTGCCACGCCGAATCGACGAAAGCGATCGGCACGTAGACGATCGCGGTGGCGAACGAGCCCGCGATCAGGATCGGCCGGTGGCCGATGCGGTCGCCCAGCTTCCCCAGCGCGATCGAGGTGAACGTGCCGGTCGCCGAGGCGGCGCCGATCGCCATCCCGGTGACGATGCCGGACGTCGCGGCGCCCGCCATCAGACCGGTCACGAAGAGCGGCAGGAACGGCACGATCATGGTGCGCCCCATCCAGGCCGAGAAGCGCACGAGGAACACCACGCCCACCCCGGGTGCGCGCAGCACGTGCGCGAAGGCGGCCCCCATGCCGCCGACCATGCTCCGCTCGGTGCGCGCCTGGGGGGTGAACGACTCGCGCACCAGCGTGCTCACCAGCACCCCGGCCACGGCGAGCAGGACGGCGGTCAGCACGAAGGCGGCGCGGTACCCGAAGGCGTACTCGAAGAGCCCCCCGAGCACCGGCCCGACCGAGACGCCGGCCCAGAGCGCGGTCTGCATCACGCCCATCGCGTACCCTATCCGCTCCCTGGGCGCGGTCGAGGCCACGAGCGACGTGGCCGCCGACACCACGCCGGTGATCAAGCCCTGGAGCAGGCGCAGGGCCACGAGTTCCTCGGACGAGCGCACGAAGGCCATGAGCAGGATCACGGCGGCGCCGCCGTACATCGCCCGTTCGACCATCGGTTTGCGACCCCAGCGGTCGGAGAGCGCCCCCCAGATCGGCGAGGCGATCGCCATCGCGACCCCCTGGACGCTGAACACCAGCGTCACCATCAGCAGCACGGGCGCGCCGGTGCTGCTGCCGAGGTGCTCGACGAAGTTCGGGAGGAACGGGAAGATCGTGGAGAAGCCGATCGCCGACAGCAGTTGCGCGGTGAACATCACCCACAGCACGCGCCGCCAGCCGCTCGGGGCGGGGGAGGCGGGGGGCGCGGCGACCACGCGGCACGATACCGCCGCGCCCCTCCCCTAGTCGTGCTCAGCTCTCGACGACGATCACCTTGGTGCCGGCGAGCTGGTCGCCCCAGCGGCGGCCTTCGGGGTCGTTCATGACGCGGATGATCTCGATCACGGCGATCACGAGGCCGGCGATGCCGACGAACGGGATCAAGAGCCAACCGATCACCGGGATGTAGATCAAGATCTGGGCGAGGGAACCGAGCGTCAGCGGCCAGTTGCGCATGACCGACGTGTTCAGGTCCATTGGCTGGCCATCGAGGCGGACCGGGCGCAGCTTCATCAGCTTCTTGCCGATCGAACGGCCGTCCATGAACTCGAACGCCAACCCGTCGCGGGTGAGCACGTAGGCGATGCCCACCAAGCCGCCGATGACGGGCACCAGACCGATCGCCGCCACGGCGACGGCGTCGATCAGGAAGGCGAGGAAGCGAGCGACGGTGTCGGGCTTGCCTCCTACCGGTCCGGAACTCACGGGGATCGGATTCGGGCTCGGGGACGGGGTGGGGGACGGGGTGGGGGTCGGGGTGGGGTTGGGGGCATCCATGCGGGCTCCTCTCGACACCGGGCGCGTGCGGTCGGACGCGCCCATCGTACGGGAGACGCACGGGGCCCGTGCCCCCTCGGGGCCGCTTTAGAGTGGTCCCATGGCCGGAACTCATGTCTTCTACGTCGTCCCCACCGGTTCGGGTGCCGGGCTCACGTCGGTCGCGCTCGGCATCGTGCGCGCCCTCGACCGCGAGGGGCTGCGCGTCCGCTTCTTCAAGCCGATCCGCCAGCCGGGCGACGCCGAGGGTCCGGAGCGCTCGACGCACTTCGTGCGCGCGCTCACCGCGCTCGAGCCGCCCGAACCGATGCCCTTCCGCGACGCCGAGGCCCGGCTTGCGGTCGGCGACGTCGGCGGCCTGCTCGAGGCGATCGTCGCGCGCTTTCAGGAGCTCGCCGAGGGCGCCGACGTCGTCGTGGTCGAGGGGCTGGTGGCGACCGGCGCGCACCCGAGCCTCGACGCCGTGAATGCGGAGGTGGCCCTGGCGCTCGACGCCGAGGTCGTGTTCGTCGGTGCGTTGGGGCGTCAGACCCCCGCGGACTTCAAC
>JAGXHO010000207.1 GCA_024636105.1 Trueperaceae bacterium
ACGACGACCTGGCCCGGGCACGGGTGCCCGCGGCGGTCGTCCGCCTGGCCGAGCCGCAGAGCGACGCCCGTGCCGTCCTGCGCACGGCGCTCCTTCCGGGACTCCTGGCGGCCGCGCGCACGAACCGCGACGCCCCCTCGCCCGCGCTCTTCGAGGTGGGCCGGGTCTTCGTCGAGCCCGAAGAGGAGCGTTTGGGGCTCCTCTGGCGCGGTGCGCGCGTGCGCTCCGGCTGGCGCGCCGAAGGCGCGATCGACCCGTTCGTCGCGAAGGGGGTGCTCGAGGCTCTGGCCGAAGGGCTCGGCGTCGGGCTCGAGCTTCGCCCCGCGCCGGTCGCCTACCTGCATCCTGGGGTTTCCGCGCGCGTCCTGTGGGCCGGCGTCGACGTCGGGACCTTCGGGCGGATCCACCCGGAGGTGGCCCGCGATTGGGCCTGCGGCGACGTGCTCGTCGCCGAACTGCGGCTGCCGCTCACCGTCGCGGCACCCGTCGTGCGCGAGGTGCCCCGCCAGCCCTTCGCCGAGCGCGACCTCGCCGTCGTGGTCCCGGCCGACGTCGGGTACGCGACGCTCCGGACCCTGTGCGCTACCGCGGCCGGCGAGCTCCTGGTCGAGCTCTTCCCGTTCGACGTGTACGAGGGGGGGCAGGTGGGGGAGGGGCGCAAGAGCCTGGCGCTGCGCTTCCGCTTCCGGCACCCGGAACGGGCGCTGACCGACGTCGAGGTCGATGCGCGCATGAAAGACGTCATGTCGGCCGTCGACGCGGCTGGGTATGCTGTGAGGACGTGACCTGGATCGACGCCTCCCTCGTGCTCACGGTCGCCGCCGTCACCGGTCTCGCCGCCGAGCGGCGCCTCATGGGGCTGCTCGTCGGCCTCGGCGGGCTCGCGGCGCTGCGGCCGCTGCTCGTCCTCGCCGACCTGAACCCATGGTTGGCGCTCGTCGCCGCCCTGCTCGTGGGTCTGGCGTTGGCCCTGCTCGGACGCCACGTCCTGCAGCTCGCGCGCGTCCCTGGTCGATTGGCGCGCCTCGGCGGCGGGATCGGCGGCTTCGTCCTCGGCGTCGCCTTGGTGCTCGCGTTGGTCACGTCGCTGCCGGTGGAGCGCAACCCGGTCGAGCCATCGTTGATCTACTACCCGCCGCGCGAGCTGCCGCCCGTCGTTCGTCAGGCGGTCGCCGGCTCGGCCGCCGTGGCCGTCGGCCGGAGCGTGTTGCTGCACCCACTGCTCGTTGCGCAGGGCGCGGTTCCGGACGGCCAGGTCGCGCTCTTCGACGCGCTGCACCGATGGTTCGTGGTGGGCGAGCCGTGGCGGGCGCCCGGTTCGTGACGGCACGCGTCGTGGCGGAACATTCGCGAGAGGGGGCGATCGGCGAAGCGTAGCGAGGACGCGAGGAAGCGCAAGCCTGCGTGCGCCGCTGTGCGGTGCCCCGCAGTGACGAGGCGGAGGGCCCCATCCCGGCCGGCGCGACGGCGCCGTGCAGGAGGTGGGGGCAAGGAGCGGGGGTGCGTGGGCGATGCCCGACGCGCGCCGGTCCCCAAAACGCGAGACGCCAGGCCGATCCAGGCCATGGACGACGGTCCGAGGCGCCGCCCTGCGGCGCGCGGCGACGAGTCTGCGGGCCCCTCCAGTGCACGACCCACGCTCGCGACCCGACGGGTCGAGGTTCGAAGGCTGGGACGACCGTTCCGGCACCCGGGTTCGCCCCCCGGTCCACCGCCGGTGCGCCATGCGCACCCGAACGAGCGCAGGCGCGCCGACCCATGGGGCCGCGCTCCTCGCGCCCAAGCGCCGCACGCGTGCGGCACGGACAGGGACCAGACCAGAGGGGGACCGCCATGTGCGGGATCGTTGGATACATCGGGGGACGCGTCGCGGCTGACGTCGTCCTGGAAGGACTTTCGCGGCTCGAGTACCGCGGCTACGACTCGGCCGGCATCGTCGTAGCGAGCGCCGGCCAGCCCCAACTCGACGTCGTCAAGCGCGCAGGGAAGTTGCAGATGTTGCGCGACGCGCTCGGCGAGCGAGCCCGCTCCGGTGCGCCGCTCGGTGGCGTGCGCGCCGTCGGGCACACGCGCTGGGCGACGCACGGCAAGCCCACGGACACGAACGCGCACCCGCACCTGAGCGAGGACGGCAAGCTCGGGCTCGTGCACAACGGCATCATCGAGAACTACGTCGCGCTGCGCGACGAACTGAAGGCCCGCGGCCACGACTTCCGCAGCGAGACCGACACCGAGGTGCTCGTCCACCTGATCGAGGAACACTACACGGGCGATCTGCCGGCGGCCGTACGCGCTGCGCTCACGCGCGTTCGGGGTGCGTACGCGCTGGTGGTCACCCACGTCGACCACCCCCAGGTGGTGGCGGCGCGCGCCACGAGCCCGCTCGTCGTGGGGCTCGGCGAGGGGGAGTCGTGGGTGGCGAGCGACGTGCCCGCGCTCCTCCCCTACACGCGGCGGGTCATCTACGTCCACGACGGCGAGATGGTGGTCCTCGACCCCGCCGGGGCGACCTTGCAATCGCTCGACGGCACACCGGTCGAGCGGGCGCCCGAGACCATCGACTGGGACGCCGACGCCGCCGAGAAGGGCGGCCATCCGCACTACATGCTCAAGGAGATGCTCGAGCAGCCCGACGTGCTGCGGCGCACCCTGGGCGGCCGCGTCACCCCCGATGGCCTCGACGCCGATCTCGAGCTGGCGCTGGATCCGCGCTCCGTCGACCGCGTCGTGCTCGTGGCGGCCGGGACGGCGAGCTACGCCGCCACCGTGGGTGCGGCTTTGCTCGAACGGTTGGGGCGCGTGCCCGCGGGCGTGGTCGTCGCCTCAGAGTTCCGCTATCAGGAACCCATCGTCGACGCCCGCACCCTCGTGATCGCCGTGTCGCAGTCGGGCGAGACCATCGATACCCTCGAGGCACTGCGCGAGGGGCGCCGCCGCGGCGCGCGGACGCTCGCGATCCTGAACGTCAAGGGCTCGAGCCTCGCGCGCGAGGCCGACGACGTGCTCTACATCCACGCCGGTCCTGAGATCGGGGTGGCTTCGACCAAGGCGTACGTCGCGATGCTCGGCGCCTTCGCGCTGCTGGCGCTGCGCTTCGGGCGGGCGCGCGGGACGCTGGACGACGCCGCGGCGGCCGCATGGGTCGCCGGCCTCGATGCGCTGCCGGACGTGGTCGCCCTCGCGCTGTCGCGACGCCCGCAGGTAGCGGTCGTCGCCGAGCGGGTGGCGCTCGCCCGCGACGCGCTGTTCCTCGGGCGCGGCTTCGACGTGGCCACAGCCTACGAGGGGGCGCTCAAGCTCAAGGAGATCAGCTACCTCCACGCCGAGGCCTACCCGACCGGCGAGATGAAGCACGGCCCGATCGCGCTCATCGACCGAGACCTGCCGGTCGTGGCGCTGGCCACGCCCTCGCCGACCTACGACAAGACCGTCTCGAACCTCCAAGAGGTGCGGGCGCGCGATGGCTGGGTGGTGGCGATCGCCGGGGACGGCGACGCGGCGATCACCGAGCACGCCGACGCGGTCCTGTACGTGCCCGTGGTCGCCGAGGGCCTGGCGCCGATCGTCAACGTGATCCCGATGCAACTGCTCGCGTACGAGGTGGCCGTGCTCCTCGGGCGCGACGTGGACCAGCCGCGCAACCTGGCCAAGAGCGTCACGGTCGAGTAGCGCCAGAAGGAGCGGACGTTCGATCAGTGGAGGACGACGTCGCCGCAGGCGACCGACGCACCCATCAGGTCGGGCGACAGGTGCACGTTGACGTAGTGCACGCCGCCGACGATCCACGCGAAGGCGTGGTTCGTCGGCGCGAACACGGTGAAGGGGCCCACCTGCGCCGCGGCGCTCGGGCTCACGGACCCCCGCGGCTGCTCCACCACCAGACGACCGCCAGGACCGCTCCGGCGATCAGCGCCGGGCGCAGCCACCGACGGTTCCCGCCGCTGCCGCCGCGCGCGAGCGTCGCCCGTGCCTCCTCGGCGTCGCGCTTGGAGGACGCCCGCTGAGCACGGCGTAGGGCTGCCACGCTCTTGCCGACCTGCCCTTTGCGGCGGTACGCGACGCCCAGGTTGTGGTGGGCGTTCGCGAACCCGTCGTCGAGCTTGATCGCTCGCTCGTAGTCTTCGATCGCGCCATCGACGTCGCCGCCCTCGAGCTTGAGGTTCCCTCGGTTCGTCAGCGCGCGGACGTGCTTCGGGTCGCGTTCCAAGGCGGCCTCGAGGTGGGCCCGGGCGCCGATCGGATCGCCTTCCAGCACGGCGACGGTCCCGCTCTGGGCGTCGCGTTCGGCAGCGAAGTACTCGCTCCGCACGCGCCCCAGGGCGGCGCGAGCCGCCTCGGGTTCGCGCTGATCGAGCGCGATGGCGACGTCCACGAGCGCCGCGACGTCGTCCTCGAGCGCCTGCCAGTCGACGAGCCCGTCGGGGCGTACGTCGATGCGCGCCAACCGCGCGATCGCGCGCTTCGGCGCCTTCGAGCGGACGGAGGCCTCGACCTCCGCGAGCGCTTCCAGCGCATCGAGCGAGGCGTCGTCCGCATCGGCCTCGACGAGCCGCAGCGTCTGCGCCGCCAAGCCGAAGCGCCCGAGATCGGCGAGGCCGCGCCAATCCTGGGCGCGAGCGAGGGCGATCCAGCGGGCTTCGGCCGCCGTGGGCGCCGGGGCGCCCGCTTCGGTGGGGGAGGTCAAGGGCGGTCTCCTTGCGAACGCGAGCGCTCCGCCTGGAGCGATCGGTAGAGGGCGTCGTAGGACGCGACGGCCCGAGCCCAGCCGAACCGCTCCTGCGCCGCGGCGGTGCGCAGGGCGTCCCAGGTGCGGCGATCGGCGTGCGCACGGTGGGCGCGGCCTGCGGCCGCGACCAACCCCGCTGCGGTCGCTGGGCCGAAGAGGAAGCCGGTGCGGCCGTCGTCGATCGTGTCGGCGAGCCCGCCCGTCGCGCGAGCGATCGGCACGGTGGCGTAGCGCATCGCGATGAGCTGCGCGAGACCGCAGGGCTCGAACCGCGACGGGACCGCCAGCGCGTCGGCGCCCGCGTAGATGCGGCGGGCCAGGCCGTCGTCGTAACCGACGCGGCCGCCCACCCGGCCGGGGTGGCGCGCGAAGGCGCGCTCCGCGGCCTCCTCGAGGTCGGGGGACCCGGCTCCTAGGACGACCAGGTTCCACCCCTGCGCCAGCAGCTCAGGGAGCGCTTCGAACAGCAGGTCGATGCCCTTCTGGTCGGCGAAGCGACTGACGAGGCCGAGGACCGGGCGCCCCGCCTCGAGGCCGAACTCGGTTTCGAGGGCGCTCGTGCAGCGCGCCTTCCCAGCGAGGTTGCCGGCATCGAAGGGCGCGGCGAGCTCGGCGTCGTTCGCCGGATCGAACGCCACGTCGTCGAGGCCGTTCAGGATCCCGGACAGGCGGTCGCCGAGGGCGGCGAAGGTCCCCTCGAGGCCGTAGCCCACGGCGGGATCGACCAGCTCGCGGGCGTAGGTCGGCGAGACGGTGGTCGCGCGATCCGTGGCGACGAGCCCGGCGTGCAGGAGGTTGCCGCGCCCCCGGAGGGCGAGAGCCCCGGCGAGCTCGCCGGGGAGCCGACCCCAGCGCACGATGTCCGCCGCGTCCGCGTGCCCCTGGTACTGGGCGTTGTGGACGGTCACGACCGTGGCCGGACGCCCGAAGACCACCGGAAGGTACGCGGCGTGGCGCACGAGCGCCGGTATGAGCGCGGCGTGCCAATCGTGCACGTGCACCACGTCCGGGCCGAAGCCGAGGCGGGCGGCGACTTCCGGCACCGCGCGCGCGAAGAGCGCGAAGCGCCGGGCGTCGTCCGGGTAGCCGTACAGCGCGTCGCGCCGGAAGTCGTCGTGCCCGACGAACGCGAACCGCACCACCCCGTCGCCTGCGGGCACCTCGAGGGTGCCGACCCCGACCGAGACCTCGCCATCATCGAACGGGACGTCGACGTCGCCGATCCAGTACGGGGCCGGGGTGGCTCGCAGCGTGGCGTACCAGGGGTGGACGACGAGGACCGCGTGGCCCGCGGCAGCCTGGGCCGCCGGGAGCGCACCGAGCACGTCGGCGAGCCCACCGGTCTTGGCGAAGGGGGCGGCTTCGGCGGTGGCATGGAGGAGCTGCACGCCGGCGAGTGTACCGCGGCCCGGTACTGCGCCAGGACACCGTTCTCATCGAGACCCTTCCATATACTGCCGCATGATTCTTCGTCGCCTGGAGTCCCAATGAAGCGCTTCGCCCTCGTCGCCGCCGTGCTCGGCGTGCTCCTCACGACCGTGGTGGTGCAGGCTCAGCTCTCGCGCGACTTCGCCAACGAGTTCCTCGCCCAGCCCGCGGGGCGCGCTTTGGTCCAGACCTTCGGTGCGCTGAAGACCGGATACCTCGACGACGTCGACGACGACGCGATCATCCGCGGCGCCATCACCGGGATGCTCGAGGCCGTCGGCGACCCGTACACCTACTACCTCGAACCGCGCACCGCGGCTCGCGAGGCGCAGGACCGAAGCGGCTCCTTCGAGGGCATCGGCGCGGTGCTCACGCCCTACAACCGGCAGTCCGGCCGTGGCGTCGAGATCCTGAACGTCTACCGCGACGGGCCGGCTTTCGATGCCGGTGTGCGGCGTGGCGACATCTTCATGGCGGTCGACGGGGTCGACGTCTCGGACTTCACGACCATCGAGGTCGTCGACCTCGTGCGGGGGCCGGGCGGCACGACGGTCGAGATCACCTTCCAGCGCCCGGGCGCGAACGACCCGGTCTCGTTCGCGATCGTGCGCGCGACGATCGAGATCGTCGACGTGACCGCCGGCATCGTCGACGGCGACATCGGCTACGTCGCGATCTCCTCGTTCGGCAACCAGCGCGTGTACGACCAGCTCACCGAGGCGCTCGCGCGCCTCCAACTCGACGGCGCGCGCAGCTTCGTGCTCGACCTGCGCAACAACCCTGGCGGCTTGCTCACCCAGGGCATCCTGGTCGCCGACGAGTTCCTCGGCACGGGCGACATCGTCTTCCAGCGCGCGCGGGGCGTGACGCAACGGCTGGCGTCGGCCGACCCCCTCGGGATCGTCGACGCCCCGCTCGTCGTCCTCGTCAACCGCAACTCGGCGTCCGCGTCGGAGATCGTCGCTGGTGCCCTGCAGGAGAACGACCGAGCGCTCGTGATCGGCGAGATCACGTTCGGCAAGGGGGTCGCGCAGAGCGTGGTCTCGCTGTCGGACGGCGGCCAGTTGGCCTACACGTCGTTCGAGTGGCTCACGCCCGATCGCCGTTCGATCACCGAGGGCGGCATCGTGCCCGACGTCGCCGTGACCGACGCGCTGCTCACGCAGACGATCTCGGTCGAGGGGCGCGGCGGCGAGCTCGGCCAGGTCGTGACGATCTTGGTGGACGGCGTCGAAGTCGGCGCGACCACGGTCGACGAGGAGGGCGAGTTCACCTTCGTGACCGTCGGCCCGCGCCCCGTGCTCTCGGAGGTGCAAGGGGAGGCCATGGTCGATCTGACGAACGACGCGGTGCTCGCCGCCGCCGTGGCGGCGCTGCGCGACGGGTCGGCGGCGGCCGTCGGGGCGCGCTGACGCAACGCAGGGTTAGGCCCGCGTGGGTGCCCCCCACGCATCCCGCCCGAACGGCGCGTACCCGATGATCGAGGTGCGCGGGCTGGTGAAGCGCTACGGGGTCCAGCGGGCGGTCGACGGCGTCGACCTCGACGTGCGCGCGGGCGAAGTCGTCGCCCTTCTCGGTCCCAACGGCGCTGGCAAGTCCACCACGATCAAGGCGATCGTCGGTCTCCTCCGGCCGACGGCCGGCAGCGTGATCGTCGGTTGCCACGACGTCCAGCGCGCGGCTGTCGCGGCCAAGGGCGCGATCGGCTACGTCCCCGACCGCCCCTACCTCTACCCCAAGCTGACGGCGCGGGAGCTGCTCCGGTTCGTCGGTCGCCTGCGTCGGCTCGACGAGGCGGACGTCGAACGGCGCGCCGACGGGTGGCTCGAACGCTTCGGGCTGACGGACGTGGCGAACGAGATCGTCGAGACCTATTCGCACGGGATGCGCCAGAAGCTCACCTTCGCCGCGGCGCTCTTGCCCGACCCGCCGGTGCTGGTGGTCGACGAACCGATGGTCGGCCTCGATCCGCGCGCGGCGCGCCTCGTGCGCGACCTGATGGGCGACCACGCCGCGCGCGGTCGCGCCGTCCTGTTGACCACCCACGCCATGGAGGTCGCCGAGGCCGTGGCGCAGCGCGTCGTCGTGCTCCACCGCGGCCGGGTGGCCGCCGAGGGCACGTTGGCCGAGCTGAGGACGGGCCTGGGCCGCGCCGATGCCGACCTGGAAGCCATCTTCCTGCAGCTGACCGAGGAGGCGGCCACCCCGGCGCCCGCGGCGGTGCCGTGACCGCGATCGGGCGGCCGCGGCGGCCGTCGCTCTTCGCGCTGCGCACGCGCGCCTGGTGGCGATCGGTGCGTCGTGCGCCGGTGCGCCACGCCGTCGCGGGCGCCTTCCTCGCCGCGGTCGCATGGGGCATCACCGCCCTCGTCGAGCGCGGGGTCCGGTGGGTGGACGGCTACCCGGCGATCGGCACGATCGCGGACGCCGCCCTGCAGCGCAGCCTCGAAGCGTTCGTGACGCTCCTCGCCCTCGGGGTGGCGTTCTCCGTGCTCACGAGCGCGGTCACCACGCTCTACACGGCTCAGGACCTCCCGTTGCTGTTGAGCTGGCCCGTGCCGGTCGGGCGCGTGTTCGGCCTGAAGGTGCTGGAGACGTACATCGGCTCCGCGCTGCTGCCCGCTGCGCTGACCGTGCCGGTGCTCGTCGGAATCGGTCTGGCACGGAGCGCGCCGCCGCTGTTCTATCCGCTCGCCACGTTGGCCGTGCTCGCCCTCTACGCCATGCCGGTCGCTCTGGGCGCGGCCGCGGCGCTCGGCCTCATGCGGGTGGCGCCGGCGGGGCGCGTCAAGGAGGTATCGACCGGCGCGAGCGTCGTGGTCGCCGCCGGGCTGGTCCTGGCGCTGCGCGCCTTCCGACCGGAGCAGCTCGCCGACCTGACACCCGAGGAGTTCGAGGCGTTCCTGTCGACGTTCGCCGCCCTAGATCTAGGGGCGTGGCCCCCGGGTTGGGCCGGCGCGGCGGTGTGGGCGGCGCTCGACGGCCGCGCTTCACCGGCGCTCACGCCACTGGTCCTCGGCACGGTCCTGGGGCTCGGGGCGCTCACCTGGGCCGCGGCCCGCGCGTACCAGGCCGGGTGGCTCCGTGGCCTCGACACCGTGCCGCGCCGGCGCGATCCGCGACCGCGCCGCTCGGCGCGCTGGGAGCGGCCGCTCGCGGCCCTGGGACCGGCAGGGGCGGTCGTGATCAAGGACCTGCGGCTGCTCGCCCGCGACCCGACCCAGGGGTCGCAGCTGCTCGTCCTGGTCGCGCTCGCGGGCGTCTACCTGGTGAGCACGGCGTCCGTCGAGGTCGACGGGCAGCGCTTCCGGGACGCGCTGGGAGCGCTCAACGTCGCGTTCCTCGGCCTGCTGCTCGCGGGGGTGGGCGTGCGGATCGCGTTCCCGCTCGTATCGCTGGAGGGCGAGGGATGGTGGTGGTTGCGCACCGCGCCGCTGCGCGCGCGCGCGATCGTGGCGGCGAAGCTCGCCCACGCCTTGCCGCCCTTGTTCGTCCTGGGCGTGGGCTTGGGCCTCGCGCAGGCGCGGCTGCTCGACGTGTCCGCCAACCTGGCGACGGCCGCCGCGCTCGCCGGTGCCTGCGCGGCGGTCGCGGTGGCGGCGCTCGGCGTCGGCCTCGGTGCGGCGTACCCTCGCTTCGACGCCACCCAAGCGAGCGAGGTGCCGATGTCGCCCGGCGGGCTGCTCTACATGACGACCGCGCTGGCCTACGCGGCGGGCCTCACCGTGATCCTCGCCTACCCGGCGTGGACGACCCTCGTCGACCCGAACCTGCCCGTGTGGGCGACCCAGGCGGGACGCCTCACGGTGATCGCGGCGCTCGCCTGGACGACGCTCGTCGCCGGCGGGGCGCTGGCGTTCGGCACTTGGCGGCTCGATCGCTTCGAGCTCGGCCGCGACGGCTGAACGGGGCGCGACCGGCCACCCGGCGGAACGCCGGCTCGTTCAGCCGGCGCGCGGTCCGGCGTCCCGCACCGAACCGGGCACCTGGTCCTCGAAGCGTCGGAAGTTGTCGCGGAACATCGCGGCCAGCTTCGAAGATTGCTCGTCGAACGCCGTCGGGTCGGACCACGTGCCGCGGGGATGCAGGACCTCGTCGGGCACCCCGGGGACCGCGGTCGGCACGTCGAAGCCGAACACCGGATCGGGCCGCATGGGCTCGGCGTCGAGCGCCCCGGACAGCGCTGCGGCGATCATCGCGCGGGTGTGTCCGAGGCGCATTCGGTGGCCGACCCCGGCCGGTCCGCCGGTCCAGCCGGTGTTGACGAGCCACACGCTCGACCCATGGCCGCGCAGGCGCTCCCCGAGCAGCTCCGCGTACCGCCCCGGCGAGAGCGGCATGAACGGCGAACCGAAGCAGGCCGAGAACGTCGCCTGCGGCTCGGTGACCCCCCGCTCCGTGCCGGCGACCTTCGCCGTGTAGCCGGACAGGAAGTGGTACATCGCCTGCGCCGCATCGAGGCGCGCGATCGGCGGCATCACGCCGAAGGCGTCGGCCGTGAGGAACACGACGGCCGCGGGATGCCCCGCGCGCCCCGTGCGCGAGGCGTTCGGAACGAAGCGAAGCGGGTACGCGGCGCGCGTGTTCTCCGTCTTGCGATCGGCGTCGAAATCGATCGCGCGCGATGCCGGATCGATCACGACGTTCTCCAGCACCGCACCGAAGCGGGTGCTGGCCGCGAAGATCTCGGGTTCGGCAGCGGCCGAGAGTCGGATCGCCTTCGCGTAGCAGCCACCCTCGAAGTTGAAGACGCCGTCGTCGGACCAGCCGTGCTCGTCGTCGCCGACGAGCGTCCGCTCCGGGTCGGCGGAGAGGGTCGTCTTGCCGGTCCCCGAGAGCCCGAAGAACAGCGCGACGTCGCCGTCCCGGCCGACGTTCGCCGAACAGTGCATCGGCAGGATCCCGAGCTGGGGCAGGATGAAGTTCAAGGCCCCGAAGATCGACTTCTTGATCTCGCCGGCGTACTCGGTGTTCGCGATCAGCACGAGCCGTCGGCCGTAGTCGACGGCGATCGCGGTGCTGCTGCGCGTTCCGTGGCGGGCCGGGTCGGCCTTGAAGGTCGGCAGGTCGAGCACGGTCCACCCGCCGGTCGCCTGCGGCACGCCCTCGCGGACGAACAGGTTGCGCACGAACAGCGCGTGCCATGCCCGCTCGGAGGCGACCCGCACGGGGATCTGCACCGCGGGATCGGTGCCGGCGTAGAGCTCCTGCACGAACAGCTGCTTCTCGCCGGCCGCGTCGAACATCTCCTCCTGGAGCCGGCCGAAGTGGGCGGGGGTCATCGGTTGGTTCACGGTGCCCCAGTCGACCTGGTCCTCGGTCGTGGCGTCGCGGACGATGAACTTGTCCTTCGGCGAGCGCCCCGTGAACTTGCCGGTGTCGACCACCAGCGGCCCTCCGGCCGCGATCTGCGCCTCGCCGCGGCGCACGGCGTGCTCGTACAGGGCGGCGGTGCCCGCGTTCGCGATCGCGTCGGCCAACGGCAGGCGCAGCGTGCTGACGGAGTCGTGCTGGAGATCGGACATGGGGCTCCCTCGCGTGCTTCGGATGCGTCAGGGGCGCGCCCGGGTCGGCGCGCACGGGTTTCGTTCGGTTATACCAGCGCGGCGGCACCGTTCCCAGGGATGCCGCGGCCGAAGCGCGACACCCGAGGCCGTCACCAGCGCCAGGTGACGCCCAACCGGGCCAGGGAACGCTCCGTCGACAAGTCGACGCCGAACGCGAGCGACCAACCGCTGCCGAAGCCGTAGCTCGCGCCCACGGCGAGCGAGGGACCCGTGGTCGCGGTCGAACCGGCGGCGACGTCGACGCGCCCGGTCACGTCGATCGCCACCGGTCCGAGCTGGTAGGCGAACGACACCTCGTTGGAGAAGGCGCTCGCCCCCTCGCCATCGAGCGTCGACACGCGGTACGAGGCGAAGACCTCGTCCGAAAGGTAGCCGCCGAGGCGAAGCGACACCCCGAACGGGTCGCTGCCGTCGAGCAGGCCGGTGAGCGGCGTCGTCCTCAGTTCGACGACGTCGATCCCGAGCGTCTCGGCGAGCGCGGCCTGGATCTCCGCCGTGACGAGCAGATCGACGGCGGCGTCCAAGGCGTTCTGCGCCACGGCTCCGGCGAAGCCGCTCGTGACCTCGAGGCGGCCGAGCGCGACGAGGGTCAGGAGTTCGAGGTCGGTGAGCGCGCGCGCACCGAGGCCGCCGTCGAGGCCTTCCACGAGCGCGTCGCTCGCCAGCTGCGGCTCCAGATCGAGGGCGAACGCGCCGCCCTCGTTGGTCGCCTCGCCTGCGAAGGCGACGTCGACGGTGAACCGGGGGCCGGGCGGCGCGGTGAAGCGCACGTCGAGGCCGGGCGGTACGACCCGCGCCTTGTCGAAGCTGGTGCGGCCGGCGATGCGCAGCGTCGGGAACACGCCGCGCGCCGGGTCGAAGGTTGCAGACGCCTCCGTGAGCTCCAGCTCTCGGCCGGCGAAGCGCAGCGTGCCGCGCAGGGCCGAGACGGTGCCGGTGAGCCGCGGCGCCCCGGCGTTGCCGTCGAGGGTGAGGTCGACGGCCGCATCGGCGTTCGCGAACGACTCGGCGAACGTCACGCGCTGCGGCGCCACGATGCGGATCCCGTCGAAGCGCACGCGCTCCCGCGCCGCCTGGACCGACGCGGGTTCCGTCGAGGCTTCGCTGGCGGGTGCCACGACCGCGGTGGCCGCTTCCGCCGCCCTGCGCGAGGCCAGGTCGATCCGCGCTTGGCTGGCGTCGAGCCGACCCGAGATGAGCACCCCGGCGCCGTCGGCGACGATCCGCGCGTCGGCATCGGCGGTCGCGTCCGCCACGAAGAGGAAGGGCACGGCCAGGGCGAGGTCGGTGCCGCGCACGCGCACGTCGAGCGGCGTCAAGGTCCCGCTCACTTCG
>JAGXHO010000208.1 GCA_024636105.1 Trueperaceae bacterium
CGGCTAGGGTTCGTGGTGCTTGCCATGGGTTTGATCGGCGCCGTCGCCGGCTTCGGGATGCAGTGGTACGCCGGCGCGGAGTATTACCCGCTCAACATCGGCGGGCGCCCCATGAACCCCTGGCCCAACTACATCGTCATCACCTTCGAGGTGACCGTGCTGCTCTCCGCCTTCACCGCGGGCCTGATCATGCTCGCGCGCAACGGCCTGCCGCGCCCGTACCACTCGATCTTCAACGCCCCGGGTTTCGAGCGCGCCAGCCGCGACGGCTACTACCTGTGCGTCGAGTCGGTCGATCCACGCTTCGACGAGGCGAACGTACGCGCCTTCCTGGAAGGGACCGGCCCCGTCCGCGTCGAGGAGGTGGCCCCGTGAACCGTGGTCCCGCACGAAGCGGACGGATCCGAAGCGCGCGCGCGGCGATGCTCGCCGCCGTCCTCGCGCTGCTGCTCGCGGCCTGCGGCAACAACATGGTCGACCAGCCGAAGGTAAGCGCGCAGCAGGGATCGGCGTTCTTCGCCGACGGCAGCGGCGCCCGGCCGCCCGTCGAGGGGACCGTGTCGCGCGCGGTCGGCGCGATCGATCCGGCGTTCTTCACGGGTCAGCAGGACGGCGCCTTGGCGACCGAACTGCCGATCGAGCTCAGCGTCGAACTCCTGCAGCGCGGCCAGCAGCGTTACGACATCTACTGCGCGGTCTGCCACGGCTACACGGGCGCGGGCGACGGCATGATCGTCACGCGCGGCTTCCCCGCGCCCACGTCGTTCCACGCCGAGCGCCTGCTCGCGCAGCCGGTCGGGTACTTCTTCAACGCCGCGACGAACGGCTTCGGCCGCATGTACGGGTACGCATCGCGCATCCCTGCCGAGGACCGCTGGGCGATCTCCGCGTACGTCAAGGCCCTGCAACTGTCGCAGAACGCCACCCAGGACGACGTCCCAGCGGCCATCCTGCTCGAGATCCTGGGCACCGAAGGGAGGGCGCGCTGATGGCCGCCCCCGCCACGCTCGCCACCGGCCGCCCCGCGGTCGTCGCCCTCGCGATCGGGGTCGTGGGCCTCGCCATCGGCTTGGCCGTCGGTCTCGGCCAGGGCGACCTGCCCGGAGCGCTGCTGATGGGCTTCGTCTACTGGATCGGCCTGTCGCTCGGCGGCCTCGTGCTGCTGCTGGTCAACCACATGGCCGGTGGCTCCTGGGGTGCGGTCGTGCGCCGTCCGCTCGAGGCGATGGTCTCGGCGCTCCCGGTCGCGCTGCTCTTCTTCCTCCCGATCCTGTTCCTCATCCCGACGCTCTACCCATGGGCCGACGCCGCCTACGTCGAGAGCCAACCGCTCGTGGCCTGGAAGGCCGGCTACCTCAACACGACCTGGTTCGTGATCCGGGCGGTCATCTACTTCGGGCTGTGGATGCTCGCCGCCTGGATCTACCTGCGCGGCGCGCGCCAGCAGGACGAGGCCACGATCAAGGAGGCCGGCCCCATCGGCTACCGGCTCAAGAGCCAGGCCGCGCTCTGGATCGTTCTGCACGTGCTCGCGATGACCGTGGCCACGACCGACTGGACCATGTCGCTCAGCCCGTTGTGGTGGTCGGGGATCTACGGCACCGTCTTCATGATCGGCCAGGCGATCGCCGCGATGGCGCTCACCATCCTCGTGATGGTGTGGGCCGCTGACCGCAGCGCGCGCATCGACGCCCTGCTCACCGAGAAGCGCCTGCAGGATCTGGGCAACTTCCTGATGGCCTTCACCATGTTCTGGGCGTACGTCAACGCGAGCCAGCTGATCATCCAGTGGTCGAACAACGTGGTGGAGACCGCGACCTTCTACGAACTGCGGCTCTACGAGCAGCCGTGGGAGGGCATGAGCGTCTACCTGCTCGTTGCCGGCTTCGCGATCCCGTTCCTGGTGCTCTTCTCGCGCTGGGTGAAGCGCAAGCGCGGCGCGCTCGCCTTCATGGCCGGTTGGGCGCTGCTCAACCAAGCGATCCACCTCTACTGGTACGTCGCCCCCGAGGTCGGGCGCGTGGGCTTGCCGGGCATCACCGACGTCGCGGTCCTCATCGGCCTCGGCGGGGTCTGGTTCGCTGCCTTTTTCCGCTCGCTCGGATCCCGCAGCGCGGTGCCCGAGCGCGACCCACGCCTGCTCGCGGCCGAACACGCCCTCCACCACGCCGTCGAGGGCGACGCTGTCGCCCCGGAGGTCCGCCATGCCGGTTGACGACCCCATCCGTCGCACGGTCGTCTCGGCCGCCCAGGTGCGCCTCGGCTACGCGTTGGGTGGCATCGGCGCGGTGTCGCTGATCGTCGCGGTGCTGATCCTAGCGACCGCGCGGCCCCAGGGCGCGCCCGTGATCGTGGACGCCACCCAGCACGCGGCCGCGCTCGATCGCGCCGACGCCGCGCTCCGCGGCTTCGAACTCCGCGACGACGGCAGCGCGCGCATCGACATCGAGCACGCGATGCGGCTCGTGGCCGAACGCGGCGTCGACCTGACGATCGTCGCCGGCGGCGCTGCGCCTGCAGCGGCCCTACCCCCCGGCGACGGCGCCACCCCGAGCGACCCGTCCGTCACCGCGAGCGCCGCCCCCGATGGCGCGGCGCTCTACGCGCAGCACTGCAGCGCCTGCCACCAGGCCAACGGCGCGGGCATCCCTGGCGCCTTCCCGCCGATCGCCGCGCACGTGGGCGACCTCGTCGCCGCGGATCGCTCGTACCCAGCCAAGGTCGTCCTATTCGGCCTGGCCGGTGCGATCACGGTGAACGGTGCGCCCTACAACGGAATCATGCCCGCCGTCGGCGCCACCCTGGCGGACGCTGAGGTCGCGGCGATCCTCGACCACGTGTTGGACGCGTGGGGCGACGCCGACGTGCTCGGCGACGCCCGCACCCCGTATACGGCCGACGAGGTCGCGACGTGGCGCGAGCTCGGGCTCTCCAACGCGGACGTCCTGGCGCTGCGCCAGGGCCTCACGCTCCCCTGACGACCTCGAGCGGAATCGCTCCGACCGTGCGCGGGCGGCCCTCCGGGGCCGCCCGCGCACGTTTCGGCGGGAGCGGACCCGACGCCGCGGTACGCTGGCGGCAACGGCCCTAGCGCGGCCCCAGCCGCAGCGCCCGACCCCGCCGAGGAGGCGACCGTGACCGACCGCTCCGTTCCCTCGAGTCCTCACCGCTGGGCACGGCGCCGCACGGCCGGGCTCGTCCTCGCGGCCCTCTTGGCCGCGTGCACCGCGACGTTCGCCCTGGCGCAGGCGGACGCACCGCCCTTGGCGGACGACGCCGCGCGCGTGCACTACCAGCGCCCCGACGGCGACTACACCGGCTGGGTCCTCCACGTTTGGGAGGACACGACCGAGACGGTCACCTGGGCCGCCGGGTTGCCGATCACGGGCCAAGACGCGTACGGCGCGTACTGGGACGTCGGCCTCGCCGATGGCGCGGCCCGCGTCGGGTTCATCGTCCACCAAGGCGACCTCAAGGACCCGGGTCCCGACCAGTTCCTCGTTCCGGCCACCCACGGCCGCGAGATCTGGCTGGTGTCCGGCAGCGAGCGCATCTACACGGTGCCGCCCCTCGCGCCCCCCGCCGAGGGCGTCGCCCGCGTCCACTACGCCCGCACCGACGGCGCGTACGACGGATGGACGCTGCACGTCTGGGAAGACACGATCGAGACCGTGACCTGGACCGATGGGCTCCCCATCACCGGCTTCGACGACTTCGGGGCGTACTGGGACGTGCGCCTCGCGGAAGGCGCCGAACGGCTCGGCTTCATCGTCCACAAGGGCGACGAGAAGGACCCGGGACCCGATCAGTTCCTCGACCTCGAGGCGCTCGGCAACGAGGCCTGGATCCTCTCGGGCAATGCGACCGTGTTCAGCGCGCGCCCCGACGTTCGCGCCGCCGGCGGCGCCGACCTGCGCGCCCGCCGCGCGCACTGGGTGGCGCGCGACCTGATCCTGTGGGACGTGGGGGTGCCCCTCACCGGCGCGACGTACCGGCTCCACCACGCCGATGCCGGCGGCCTCACGCTCGCGGACGGTGCCGTCGCCGGCGGCGCCGCGGTCGGCCTGGCGCTCGAGCCCGACGGCCCGACGGCCGATGTCCTCGCGCGCTTCCCGCACCTCGCCGGCATGACCGCCCTGCACGTGCCCGCGGACGCGCTGGCCTGGGTGCGAACGCTGCTCCGGGGTCAGGTGGTCGTATCGATGAGCGACGCCGAGGGCGCCGTGCTCGACGCGACCGGCCTGCAGCTCGCGGGCGTGCTCGACGACCTGTTCGCCATCGACGCGCCGCTGGGCGTGCGCTGGGAGGGCGACGTGCCGAGCATCGCCGTGTGGGCGCCCACCGCCCGCGTCGTGCGCTTCGTGCTCTTCGACGGGGACGCCGAACGCGTGCTGCCCATGCGTCGCGACCACGGCACCGGCGTGTGGTCCGTCGTGGGCGAACCCGACTGGCGCGGCCGCGACTACCTGTTCGAGGTCGAGGTCTACGCGCCCACCACCGACCGCATCGAGACCAACCGCGTCACCGACCCCTACAGCCTCTCGCTGCGCGCGAACTCCACGCGCTCCCAGGTCGTCGATCTGGGCGACCCGGCGCTCATGCCCGACGGCTGGGCCACGTGGGTCAAGCCGGCGTTCTCCGATCCGGTCGACGCGGTCGTCTACGAGCTGCACGTGCGCGACTTCAGCGCCACCGACGCGACCGTGCCCGCCGAGCTGCGCGGCAGCTACGCCGCCTTCGGACTCGATGGCAGCGCCGGCGCTCTGCACCTGACGGCGCTCGCCGACGCCGGCGTCACCCACGTGCACCTGCTCCCGACCTTCGACCTCGCCACCATCGACGAGGACCGGAGCACCTGGGTGGAGCCGGACCTGGGGCCCGACGGCCGCCCGGCGACCGCGCTCGCCGCCCAGGAGGCGGTCGAGGCAGTGCGCGACCGCGACGGCTTCAACTGGGGCTACGACCCGTGGCACTTCCTGGTCCCCGAGGGGAGCTACGCCCTCGAACCGGACGGCCCGGCGCGGGTGCGCGAGTTCCGTGAGCTGGTGATGGCGCTCGACACGATGGGCTTGCGGGTGGTCGTCGACGTGGTGTTCAACCACACGAACGCCGCCGGGCAGGCCGAGAAGTCGGTGCTCGACCGCATCGTCCCGGGGTACTACCACCGCCTCGACGAGGCGGGCAACGTCACCACCAGCACGTGCTGCTCGAACACCGCCACCGAACACGCGATGATGGAACGCCTGATGCTCGACGCGGTCGCGCTGTGGGCCCGCGCCTACAAGGTCGACGGCTACCGCTTCGACCTCATGGGCCACCACATGGTGGCCAACATGGAGAACGTCCGGGCGGTCCTCGACGCGCTCACCCCCGCGGCCGACGGCACCCACGGCGACTCGCTGCTGCTCTACGGCGAGGGCTGGGACTTCGGCGAGGTGGCCCAGAACGCGCGCGGCGTCAACGCCACCCAGGCGAACCTCGCCGGCAGCGGCATCGGCACCTTCAGCGACCGTTTGCGCGACGCGGTCCGCGGTGGCGGCCCCTTCGACGCCGGCGAGGCGCTCGTGCGCACCCAAGGGTTCGCGACCGGCCTCGGTACGCTGCCGAACGCGGTCACGGCGCGCCTCGACCCCGAAGCGCAAGCGGCTGCGGGCCGCCGCGCCGCCGATCTTGTGCGCGTCGGACTGGCCGGCAACCTCGCCGCCGTGACCTTCGTCGGCGCCGACGGCGCCATCGTGCGCGGCGACGAGGTCGACTACAACGGGCAACCGGCCGGCTACGGCCGGGTACCGCAGGACCACGTCGTGTACGTGTCCAAGCACGACAACCAGACGCTGTGGGACATCGCGGCGTACAAGCTCCCCGAAGACCTGCCGACCGACGCGCGCGTGCGCGCCCACGTGCTCGCGCTCTCCACCGTCCTGTACGCGCAGGGGATGCCGTTCCTGCACGCCGGGAGCGACCTGCTGCGCTCGAAGAGCCTCGACCGGAACAGCTACGACTCCGGCGACGCCTTCAACGCGATCGACTGGACGGGCGCCACGACGACCATGGGGCTCGGCCTGCCGCTCGCCGCCGACAACCGCGAGTCGTGGGGCGTCATGCGCGATCGCCTCGAGAACCCCCTGCTGCAGCCCGGCGCCGACGACGCCGCCTTCGCCACCGCGGCGGTGCAGGACATGCTCCGGGTGCGCGCCGCCACCCCGCTGTTCCGCCTGCGCAGCGCCGAGGACGTGCTCGGCCGCCTGGCCTTCCACCACACCGGACCCGACGCGACCCCCGGCGTGATCGTGCTCGAGTTGCGCGACGACCTCGACGGCTTCGCCGACCTCGACCCCCTGGTGGACCGCGTGGTCGTGGTGTTCAACGCCTCGCCCGAGCGCGTGAACGTGAGCATCCCCGACGCGGCGGGCCGCTACTGGCGCGTCCACGAGCTCCTGCGCGACGGTGCCGACGCCGAGGTCCTCATCGGCGCGGCCCTCTACGCGGGCTCGGGGCGGGCCACCGTGCCGCCC
>JAGXHO010000209.1 GCA_024636105.1 Trueperaceae bacterium
GCCTGCGCCTTCGCCTCCCGCAGCAGCCCCTTGGAGATCAGCGGACGCCCGCAGCAGCGGTACGGTACGAGCTCGACCCGCGCCCCCACGGCTTCGAGCACGCGCACGGCCGCCTCGGCCGGCGCGGTGTCGTGGAAGGTCGACCACGTGTCGGCGAAGAGCGCGACGGTGGGCGCGTCCTCGGGCAGCGGTACGGCCGTGCGGCGCGCGAAGGAGCGGTCGAAACGCCGTGGCGCGTACGCCGGCAGCGTGCGGCGGCGGTCGACGCCGATCGCTTTCTCGGTCAGCCAGCGCACTGGCGCGAGCGGGAGCAGGGCGTTGGCGATCGGCGCCAGCGCTTGCGCGAGCGGCGCCATCCGCGCGGCGGCGCCCAGCGCGCGCGCCGACAGCGGCGTGCCGTGGTCGTCGTAGTACGCCTGCAGGAACTCGGACTTGACCTTCGCGAGGTCGACCCGGCTCGGGCACTCGGCTTTGCAGGCTTTGCACTCGAGGCACAGGTCGAGGGCGTCGTGCACCTCGCGGCTGGTGAGGCCGCCAGGGAGGCCGCCCACCATCGCCTCGCGCAACAGGTTGGCGCGGCCGCGGGTGGAGTGCTCCTCGTCGCGCGTCGCCATGTAGGAGGGGCACATGGTGCCCACGCCCTCCTTGCGGCACGCGCCCACGCCGGTGCAGGCTTCGACCGCGCCGAGGAAGCCCTCGGGCCCGAAGTCGAACACCGTCGGTCGCTCGAAGCGCGGGTAGCTCGCGCCGTAGCGGAGGTGCTCGGTCATGGGCGGCGCGTCGACGATCTTGCCGGGGTTCCAGACGCCGTGCGGGTCGAAGGCCCGCTTGACCTCCTGGAACGCGCCGTACACGACCTCGCCGAAGAGCTCGCGGTTCTTCTCCGAGCGGATCAACCCGTCGCCGTGCTCGCCCGACCACGACCCGCCGAAGCGCCGCACGAGCGCGAACACCTCGTCCGCGATCGCGCGGTAGGCGCCGACGCCCACCTCGGTCTTGAGGTCGAGGAGCGGGCGGACGTGGAGCACCCCAACCGAGGCGTGGCCGTAGAGGACGGCGGCCGCGCCGTGCCGCCGGCACGCGTCGAGGACGGCCGGCACGTAGGCGGCGAGGTGCTCGATCGGGATCGCCGCGTCCTCGATGAAGGGCACGGGCTTCGCCAATCCCTCGACGGTGGCGTAGACGCCGAGCCCCTTGCGGCGGAAGTCCAGGACCTCCTTCTGCTCGGCGGGCGTCACGGCGAGGTAGGTTGCGTAGGCCCGGCCGGCGACCGCGGGGTCGCTCGCGAGCGTTTCGAGGTGGGTGCGGAGCGTCGCGTCGTCGTCGCCGTCGAACTCGACCGAGAGGACCACCGCCGGGTCGCCCTGCACCCAACCGACGTCCTGGGCCAGCGCTGGGTTGACCTTGGCGAGCTCGAACAGGTCGCGGTCCATGAGCTCCACGGCCGACGGTGCGTGGCGGACGATCGCCGGCACCGCTTCGAGGCCGGCGACGAGGGTCGCGAAGTGGAGCAGCGCCAGGACGCGCTTGCGGGGCACCGGATGCAGCGCGATGGTGACGTCGAGGATCGCGGCGAGGGTCCCTTCGCTGCCGCACACGAGCTTGGCGAGGTTGAAGGGGCGACCCGGCAGCAGCTCGTCGAGGTGGTAGCCACCGACGCGCCGCATCACCTTGGGGGTGCGGGCCGCGATCTCGGCGGCGTGCGCGTGCACCACCCGGTGGACGGTGCGGTAGACGTCGCCCTCGAGGCCCGGTGCGGCGAGCTTCGCCGCCAAGGCGTCGCCCTCGAGGGCGCGGAACACGACGATGCTGCCGTCGGCGAGCAGCGCGGTCATCGCGATCACCTGATCGACGGTCTTGCCGTACTTGATCGAGCGCGTGCCGGCCGAGTCGTTCGCCACCATGCCGCCGAGGTTCGCTCGGTCGGTGGTCGAGATGTCGGGCGTGAACTGCAGCGCGTGCGGCGCCAGCGCGGCGTTCAGCTGGTCGCGGATCACGCCGGGTTCGACGGTGGCGGTGCGCGCGGCGGCGTCGATCTCCAGGATCCGGGTCAGGTGGCGCGACACGTCGACGACGATCGCCTCGGCCACGGTCTGACCGGCGAGGCTGGTGCCGCCGCCGCGCATCAGCAACGGGACGCCGTGCGCGCGCGCGACGTCCAGGGCGGCGCGGACGTCGTCTGCGTGCTCGGGGAACACCACGCCGTGGGGCGCGATGGCGTACGGGCTCGCGTCGGTCGCGTACAGCGTGCGGGCGACCGGGTCGAATCGGACCTCACCGTCGAGCCGAGCTCGCAGGTCGGCCTCGAGGCGCGCGCGCAGCGTTCGGCGCGCGTCGTCGTCGTGCGCGACGAGCCGCGTCGCCGACATCGGCGCCGCGGCGTTGGCAGGGGGCTTCGGGGCGTCAGGCGACGTGGCGCTCGGCACGGTCATGCGGCAGTATCGCACCGTCCCCTGGCCCGCTTTCGACCAAGCGGCTCGTCGCCCGGCGCTCGTCGCCCGAGCCCCCGTTCTTGGCTGCCTACATGGCCCGATCCGCGGCGTCCAACCGGGCGCCCGACGAGGCCGCGTCCTCCTAGTGGTTCGAACGCGATGGGACGCAACGCGGTGCTTGGACTCCTGAGGGGGACGCTAGCCACCGCCGCGCGAACCCAGAGGCCCGTTGCATACGCTCGCACGGGCATGGCTAGCTGACATCGCGCTTCCGCGGGGTGTGCGGTCTACTGCGGTGATGCCCCACTCCCTGAACGAGGCGCATCGCGACGCCATCCTCGAGGATGCCCAAGACGCGTTGGTGGTCACCGACGCGGACGGGCTCCTGATGTACCTGAACGGTGCGGCGGAGCGCCTCTACGGGTTCGAGGTGCGCGCCGGTGCCGAGCTCGAGCGCCGCGACCTGCAGCGCTACGCGCGCGAGACCTTCGAGGTCCGAACCCTTGCCGGAGCTTCCGTGCCGGAGGCCGACCAACCCCTGGCGATGGTCCTGCGCGGCGAGTCCTGCCAGAACGTGGAGCTCCTCGTCCGACACCGGGGTACGGACGAGACCCGGGTGTTCGTGTACAGCGGGCGCACGATGGACACCGATCCGCCCATCGGCGTGCTGCACATCCGCGACGAGACCGACCGCTGGCAAGCGGAGCGTCGCTACCGCACCGCGTTCGAAAGCGACCCGGCACCGACGCTCATCGCGCGCCTCGAGGACGAGCGGATCCTCCAAGCCAACGCCGGGATGCTGGAGATGCTCGACGCCGACGCGAGCGACATCATCGGAACGACCCTCTCGGAGCTCGAACCGCTGGCGCACGACGAGACCTTGTCCCGGAGCCTCGATCGCCTGCGCGCCGGGGAGCGGATCCACAAGCGCGAGACGACGCTTCGGCACCCCACCCACTCCGATCCCGTGCGGGTGCTCGTATCCGCACGCGCCATCGAGATCGACGGTGCGCCGTGCGGGCTCTTCGCGTTCCTGGACGTCACGGAGCTCGAGCGCTTCCAGCGACAGAACGCCGTGCTCCTCGCACGCGAGCGGGAAGCCCGCAAGCTGGCGGAAGCCGATCGAGCGCGGCTGGAGTCCGTCTTCAAACAAGCGCCCGCGCTCATGGCTGCCCTCGAGGGACCCGAGCACGTCTTCACGATGGCGAACCGGGAGTACGCGGAGTTCTTCGCCGGACGAGACCTGATCGGGCGAAGGGTGATCGACGTCTTTCCCGAGGTCGAGGCGCAAGGGATCGTCGCGATCCTCGACGACGTGTACCGCACGGGGGTGTCCTTCTCCAGCAAGGAGGTGCCCATGGACCTCGACCGGCACGGTACGGGGCACGTCGAGCGCCACTACTTCGACCTGGTGTACCAGGCCCTGAGCGACGGGGACGACCGCACGATCGGCATCCTGAGCAACGCCGTGAACATCACGGAGCAGGTCGAGGCGAGGAAACGCGCCGAAGCGGTGCATGCCGGGATGGAAGACGCGTACGAGCAGACCATCGCGGGGTGGGCCAGGGCCCTGGACCTTCGCGACGAGGACACGGCGGGCCACAGCCTCCGGGTGACGGACATGACCGTGGCCTTGGCCGCGCGCTTCGGGATCTCGGGCGACGCGCTGGAGGGCCTGCGCCGGGGGGCGCTGCTGCACGACATCGGCAAGATGGGCGTCCCGGACGCCGTCCTGCAGAAACCTGGACCGCTGACGCCCGACGAGTGGGCCCTGATGAAGGGCCACACCGTGTACGGGCGCGACCTACTGCGCCCGATCGCCTACCTCGACTCCGCGATCGACATCCCGTACGCTCACCACGAACGGTGGGACGGCACCGGCTACCCCCGAGGGCTGCGGGGCGAGGAACTCCCCCTCGGCGCCCGGATTTTCGCTGTGGTGGACGTGTACGACGCGCTCATGTCGGACCGCCCGTACCGCGCTGCGTGGCCCCGCGACAAGGTCCTCGAGCACCTGCGGCAAGGAGCCGGGAGCCACTTCGATCCGAACGTCGTCGAGCCCTTCCTCGCCATGCTGAACGGTCAACCCGGGACCGCCACCAGCGAAGGGCGGCAAGCGCTCGACTCCTAGTCCGTGGTCACCCGTAGTCCGTGGTCACCCGAAGCACGTCGCCGAGCAGCGACCGTACCGCAGCGTCGAAGCTGGCGTCGTCGAGGTGGCGGTACGCGTGCACGAAGGTCCGCAGCGCGTAGCGCCGGACGAGCCCGGCACGCAGGCGCTCGCTCGCGTAGGGCTCGACCTTGCGCCCGCGGATCGAGCGTCCGCGCGCGTCGCGCAGTTCGAGCTCGTCGAGCACCGCGGTCGTGCGGTCGGCGAGCGGACCGTCGAACGGTGGGCGGTGCCCGCGACCGAGCGCCACCCACGCCTTGCGCACGTCGGTCACCGTGGGCCAAGCGTCCGCCTCGCCCTCGAGCAGGGCGAGCTCAGCTGCGTCGAGCCGCACCCGTGCCGGACCGCGAACCAGCGCCGCGCGCAACGCGCCGAACGGGTCGTCGGCGCGGGCGTCGATGGCGACCTCGAGCGCCGCGCCGGCTCGGTCGGCGC
>JAGXHO010000210.1 GCA_024636105.1 Trueperaceae bacterium
GCGGGCCGTCGCCGACGTCGATCGGGCCGCCCGCGACGTCGCCACCGCGGCGCGGGCTGCGAGCGCGGCAGGCTTCGACCCCGTCGCCGCCGAGGCCATCCACCGCGACCGGTGGGCGCCGCTGCCCCTCGAGGGGTGGCGGCTGTGGCTGCCGGACGTCGCGCCCGACCAGGCGCCGTCGGTCGTCCGGGCGGAGCTCGACGCCGCCATCGCCGAAGCCGCGTTCGCTCGGGCACGGGTGGGCACGGTCCTGGACGACCTCGCGCTCGACGTCGCGTACACCCTTCCCGAGGCCCGCTTCCGCGCGGCGATCGACCTGGACGAGGGGCGTCCGGGCGCCGCCGTCGACGTCTCGCTGCGGCCGGCCGCGCGCGCGAGTTGGAGCGTGGGGATCGGCGCCACCGTCCGGATCGACGACCGCACGGCCGCCACGATCGCTGCGGCGCGCGCCGACCTCGATGCCGCGCAAACGGCGCTCGCGGCCGCACGGGCCGAGGCGCCGTGGACGCTCGAGGCCACCCGCCGCGCGGCGCTCGATGCCGAAGCCGACGTCGCCTTCTCCGAGCGCGCGCTCGACCTGGGGCGGGCGGCATTGCAGGAGGCGGTCGCACGCCGCCAGGCGGCCGTCGCGGACGCACCGGGCGACGTCGACGCGCGCGACAGGGCCGACGCCGCGCTGGCGCGAACGGCGCTCGGCTTCGACCGCGAGCGCGACGCCTTCTACCGGGCCTGGAACGCCTACACGCTGGCGGTGGAGCGCTACTTGGTGGCCGCGGGATCGCCCGGCGGGGTGCTCGCGCCGCCCTGAGCGGCGCCGGGCTTGCCCCCCTTGGTCGGTTCGAGGAGGATCCCGGCCTGCTCCCCGAGCTCGAGCGTCCGGTCGGCGAGGTCGATCAGCCCCTGGTGCAGCGACGCTCGGAAGGCGAGCACTTCGACGCGCTTGCCGCGCTCCTGCGCGAGCTCGAGGATCGGGACGAAGTCGCCGTCGCCCGAGGCGAGGACGACCACGTCGAGGTGGTCCCACGCGCGCACCACGTCGGCGGCGATGCCCATGTCCCAATCGCCCTCGAGCACGGTGCGGCCCTGGGCGTCGGCGCGGTGCACCCGCACCTTCCGGCGCCGCACCCGGTAGCCGAGCGCCGACAACCGGGTCACGAAGCCGAAGGCCGCAGTCTCGCCCTCGCGCTCGACCACGTAGGCCGTCGCGGCGTGCAGCGCTCGTCCGCGGGCGGCGATCTCGAGCAGGCGCGCGTAGTCGACGAAGCGGTCGAAGCCGTCGCGCGCGGCGTAATAGAGGTTCTGGGTATCGACGAACAGCCCGACGCGCTGCGTGGGGTGCTCCCCAGGCAGCGGACCCGGACCGGTCACTTCGGGGCTCCGGCGGCGCTCAGGGACGCGTTCATGAGCGCCACGATAGCGCACCGCTCATCCGGCCTCCGCGGCCAGGGAGCGCGCCATCACCCACTCGTCCTCGAAGCCGTCGCCGGCGGCCACCTGCTCCGCCAACACCCCCTCGACGGCGTACCCCAGGCGCCGGTACAGCGCGATCGCCCCCTGGTTGCCCGCGCGCACGTGCAACTGCAGCTTGCGCACCCGCGCGCGGCGCGCCCACGCCTCGAGCTCCGCCATCAGGGCGGTCCCCACCCCGTGCCCGCGCCAGCCGTCCGCGACGGCGATCGTCAGCATCGCCACGTGCGCGAGCCGCCGCGATCCGAGCCGGTAAGCCTCGACCCAAGCGATCGGGGCGCCGGCGGCGACCGCGAAGACCACGACCCCCTGGTCGGGCTCGAGCGTACGCAGCCGCGCCGCGAGGGCCCCGGCGGACGGCGCGCCGTCGCCCACGAAGGCGCGCCCCTCGGCGTAGATCGTCGCCTGCAGGGCGTGCCACGCCTCGGCGTCGGCCGGGCGCGCCCGGCGCACGCTCCAACGCGTTCCAGCCGTACCCGACGGGGCCGCTGAGAACGGCACGGGGTCGCTCACGGGCGAAGTATAGCGCCGGCTTCGGCGGGCGCGAGCGGCTGCGCTGCGGCTGCGCATGCCCCGCCACCCCGTACGCCCGGTACGCTTGCTAGAGTGACGGCCGCTTGGAGGCAGCCTTGTTGAAGCTCGTCACGGCCGAGTCGGTCACCGAAGGACATCCCGACAAGTTGGCCGATCGCATCTCCGATGGAGTCCTCGACGCCATCCTCACCATCGACCCGCTCGCGCGCGTGGCCGCCGAGACGATGGTCACGACCGGACTGGCGCTCGTCGCCGGCGAGGTCACGTGCGAGGGCTACGTCGACCTGCAGCAGATCGTGCGCGAGACCGTCCGCGAGGTGGGCTACACCGACGCCGCGTACGGCATCGACGCCGACCATTCCGCGGTGCTGATCGCGATCAAGGAGCAGTCGCCCGACATCGCCATGGGCGTCGACCGCGCCATGGAGCACGGCTCGGGCGAGGCCGCCGACCGCATCGGCGCCGGCGACCAGGGGCTGATGATCGGGTACGCGACCGACGAGACCCCCACCCTCATGCCGCTGCCGATCACGCTGGCGCACGCGCTCGTCAAGCGCCTCGCCGAGGTGCGCCGCGAAGGGCTGCTCCCCTACCTGCGGCCCGACGGCAAGGCGCAGGTGACGATCGCGTACGACGGCGACACCCCGGTGCGCGTCGACGCCGTGGTCGTCTCCGCTCAGCACCATCCGGACGTGGAGCTCGAGCGGCTTCGTCAGGACCTGCGCCACTTCGTCGTCGCGCCGGTGCTCCCCGAGGCCATGGTCGACGAGGACACGCGCTTCTTCCTCAACCCCACCGGCCGCTTCGTCCAGGGGGGCCCGCAGGCGGACGTCGGCCTCACTGGCCGCAAGATCATCGTCGACACGTACGGCGGGGCCGCCCCGCACGGCGGCGGGGCGTTCTCCGGCAAAGACCCAACCAAGGTCGACCGCAGCGCCAGCTACTTCGCGCGCTTCATGGCCAAGCACGTCGTGGCCGCCGGGCTCGCCAAGCGCTGCCAGGTGCAGCTCGCCTACGCGATCGGCGTCGCGCACCCGGTCGGCACGTACGTCGACACGTTCGGCACGGGCGTCCTCGACGACCGGCTGCTCGGGCGCGCCCTGGCCAAGATCTTCGACGCCCGGCCGGCCGCGATCATCGAGCACCTCGACCTCCGCCGCCCCATCTACCGGGCGACGTCGGCCTACGGCCACTTCGGGCGCGAGGAGTTCGCCTGGGAAGCCGTCCCGCACGTCGAAGCCCTCCGGCGGGCCGCCGGGGTCTGATACAACAGCGTTCATGGCACGCATCGTGTTGGGCCACCGCGACGGTCCCCTCGCCGCTCGTCAAGCGCGCACCGTCCTCACCGACCTCTCGGCCGAGTGGCCGGACGTTCAGATCGTCCTGCGGACGATCGCCTCGAAGCCCGGTTCGGATCCACTGCTCGAGGCGCTCGCCGCCGGCAACATCGGGATGGCGCTCGCGGGCCTCGACGCGCTGGCGCCGGTCCTCCCGGAGGGCCTGACGCTCGCCGCGGTCGGCCGCCGGCTGGAGCCGCGCAGCGCCCTGGTGGCCCGCGGCACCGGTTCGCTCGCGGCGCTCCCCGAGGGGGCCGCGATTGGCGTGCGCGACGCGCGCGACCTCGCGTTCCTCGCGGCCGCGCTGCCGCACGCCCGCGGCGCCGTAGTCGACGGCACCGTGGACGCCGAACTGGCACGGCTGGTGGCCGGCGAGCGCGACGCGCTGCTGCTGCCCGCCGCGCTGCTGATCGCGCTCGAACGCCGCGACCGGATCGACGCGCTTCTCGACCCCGAGGCCTTCGCGCCGGCCCCCGGCCAGGGCGCGGTCGGGATGGTGGTGCGCGCGGACGACGACGCGGCGGCCGAGCTCGCCTACACCCTGCAACACCGACCGAGCTTCGAACGCGCACGCGCCGAGCGCGCCTTCGCCGCCGGCGTCGGCGACCGCCCGGTCGGCGCCCTCGCCACGATCGACGACGAGGGCGACCTCACCCTGTTCGGGGCCGTGGCGGCCGGCGGCACGACGCTTCAGGCCACCACGACCGGGGACGCGAAGGACGCCGCCGAGGTCGGCAGCGAGCTCGCGAAGGACATGCTCGAACAGCTCGCAGCGCTCGGTTCCTGACGTACGGGTTCAGCCCGCGTTGGCCGCCGGTTCGGCGTTCGCCTCCGCGAGCACCTTGTCGACCAGGTGCGCCGGCACCGGCTCGTAGCGCTCGAGCTTGAGCGAGAAGGCGCCGCGGCCACCGGTCATCGAGCGCGGGTCGGCCGAGTAGGAGCGCACCTCGCTCATGGGCACGTGGGAACTGATCACGCTCACCGATCCCTCGGACTCCATGCCCAGCACCCGCCCGCGGCGGCCGTTGATGTCGCTGATCACGTCGCCCGTGAAGCGGTCGGGGACGCGCACCTTCACGAGCGCCAGCGGCTCGAGCAGCACCGGCTTGGCGTTGGCGCAGGCCTCCTTGAAGGCCTCCGCGGCGGCGGCCTGGAAGGCGATGTCCTTGCTGTCGACCGGGTGGTCCTTGCCGTCGTAGACCTCGGCGCGGACGTCGACCAACGGGAAGCCCAGGGGCCCCTTCGTCAAGCCGGCGCGCACCCCCTTCTCGCACGAGCTCTGGAACTGCGTCGGGATGGTGCCGCCCACGACCTTCCAGTCGAACTCGAACTCGCTGCCGCGCGCGAGTGGCGCGACGCGCAGCGCCACCTCGGCGAACTGCCCCGAGCCGCCGCTCTGCTTCTTGTGGCGGTACCGAGCGTCGCCGGGTCCGGCGATCGTCTCGCGGTAGCTGACCTTGGGCGTACGGGTGTCGACGTGCACGCCGTACCGGTCGGCGAGCTCGGCGACCGACACCTCCAAGTGCACGTGCCCCATGCCCCACAGCACGGTCTCGCGGGTGTCCGGGTCGCGCACGAGGAGCAGCGTGGGGTCCGCGTCGAGCAGCTTGGCGAGGCCGTCGGAGAGCTTGTCGTCGTCGGCGCGGCTCTTGGGGCTGAGCGCCAACGCCATCAC
>JAGXHO010000211.1 GCA_024636105.1 Trueperaceae bacterium
CGCCGCGACCGCGACGCTGCCTTCGGCCGCCGATCGCGCGAGCGCGTCGGCCGGAACCCGCGCCATGCGCACGCGCAGGTCGAAGCGGTCGAGCAAGGGCCCGCTGACGCGCGCGCGGTAGCGGCGGCGGTCGGTCGGATGGCAGCGGCACGGGACCGCGTCGTCCCCGTCGTGGCCGCACGGGCACGGGTTCATGGCGGCGATCAACGTGAAGCGGGCCGGGTACCGGCGGTGCCCGTGGGCGCGCGCCAACACGACCTCGCCGGCCTCGAGCGGTTGGCGCAGCCCTTCGAGCACCCGCCGCGAGAACTCGGGCAGCTCGTCGAGGAACAGGACGCCGCCGTGCGCCCGGGTCGCTTCGCCGGGGCGCAGCGCGGGGCCCCCGCCGAACAGGCCCGCCTCGCTGCCGCCGTGGTGCGGCGCTCGGAAGGGTGCGCGTCGGGGCAGCGCCACGACCGGCAGGCCCGACGCGGAGCGTACGAGGGCCGCCGCCCACGCCGCGTCGTCGTCGAGCGGCGGCCACACGCTGGGCGCCCGCCGCGCGAGCATCGACTTGCCGCAGCCGGGTGGTCCGACGAGGAGGAGCGCGTGCTCGCCGGCCGCGGCGACCTCGAGCGCGCGTCGGGCGAGGTGCTGCCCGCGGACCTCGCATAGGTCCGCGACCTCGCATAGGTCCGCCGCCCACGGTTCAGGGTCGTCCGGCACCGCCGAACCCGGCGCGGCCTCCGGCACCCGGCCGGTGCGCAGGAACGCGACGGCCTCGGCGAGGGTGGCCGGGGCCACCACCGACACGGCGCCGACGAGGCGCGCTTCGTCGGCGTGGCTCGGCGGCACGAGCACGGCGAGCGCCCCGCGGTCGCGCGCCAGGAGCGCCGCGGCGAGCACCCCGGGCACGCCGCGCACCGAGCCGTCGAGTGCCAACTCGCCGACCACCACCGCGTCGGCTAGGCGCTGCGCCGGCACGAGTCGCTGCGCGGCCAGCACCGCGAGCGCGATCGGCAGGTCGTACGCGGGGCCCGCCTTGCGCAGGTCGGCCGGCGCGAGGTTGACCGTCACGCGCGACGGCGGCAACCCCCACCCCGAGTGCTTGAGGGCGGCGCGCACGCGCTCCTTCGCCTCCATGACCGCGGCGTCGCCGAGCCCCACCACGTGCAGCGCCGGGAGCCCGCCGGCGACCAACACCTCGACGGTGACGGGGACCGGATCCAATCCGGCGAGGGCGACGGCGGTGGTCGTGGCGTGCATGGGCTCAGCGTGCGCTGCGCCGGGAGGGCGCCTGGGCGGCCGTCGGGCCAACGGACGAGCTCGAGGCGGCAAGCAACCCGCAGGCTGCGGACGCGTGCGGGTGTCAGGTCCCCGTGAGCCTTCCCGACTATGCTGGCCGCACCGATGGGCTCGGTACGCCGGTTCGGAGTCGTTCCGGACGTGGTCGTGCCGCACCGCGGACGTTCAGGAGGACCTCCATGACCAAGAGCACCCGTTCCCTCGCCCTTGCCGTCGCCAGTACCGTGCTGCTCTCCGCCTGCAGCGCACTCAACGCCTTCATCCCAAATCAGGACGTCCCCGGGGGGGTCCTCGGGATCGGCGCAGGCGTCGACGTCGAGCTGACCGCCGACGCAGCGCCCGCCGGCATCGGTGCGGCGCAGCTCACCGCGACCGTCTTCACGGGCACGCTCACGGTGCCCTCCGTCGACGTGGAGGCGGCCGAGGACCTCCCGAACTTCGTCGAGGCCGCCGCCATCACCGAGACCGTCACCCTGGGCAACACTGTCGTGGTCACGTACCCGACGATCGGCGACGTGGCGTCGTTCACGCTGACCGAGCTCGCGGTCGCCGGCTCGGTCACGATCTCCGGCACCGAGTACGCCTTCCCGGTCCTGACCGTGGACGGCCTCGCGGTGCTGTTCTCGAACCCGGATTGCACGGCCGGCGTCTGCACCTACGCGACCGCCAGCAACCTGCCCGAGATCGACGTGGCGCTCGCTGCGGCCGCCGTCGATGCGTACTCGGCGCTGCTCCAGGGCGGCGGCACCATCGGCGTCGAAGTGACCGTCACGGCCACGCTCGCGACCGGAATCCCCGCCGACGCCGAAGTCGTCGTCACGCTGGAGAGCCTGGGCGCCGTGATCGAGTTCTGACCGAACGCCCGCTATTCGAACGCAGCGCGCCCCGGACCGAGCGGTCCGGGGCGCGCTGCGTGGGTCGCGAAACGCTCAGGCAGCGATCGCGTGCGCGTACACCCCGAAGGTGCCCGGCCCCACGTGGGCGGCGATCACCGCGCCGATCTCGTACACCTGACCGTCGCGGAACTCGATGCCGGCGTCCTTGATCGCCTGCCGCAGCGTCTGCGCGGCCGGCTCGTCCTGGATGTGCAGGAAATCGAGCACGAGCGCACCGGGGTGCGCCGCCGCATGGGCCCGCACGCGGTCGACGATCTCGGCGATCGCCTTCTTGGTGCCGCGCGCCTTGGCCGCCGGCACGATCTTGCCGTCGTCGAGCGTCAGGATCGGGCGGATGTTGAGCATCCCGCCGAGCAGCGCCGAGATGCGGCTGACGCGGCCGCCCTTCTGCAGGTACGCGAGCGTGCCTACGGAGAACAGGACCATCTGATCGACCTTCAGTCGGTCCAGCGTGGCGACGATGTCCGCCACCGGCTTGCCCGCGGCGCGCAGTTCCGCAGCCTGCCGCACGAGCCAGCCGACGCCGGCGCTGGCGCCACGGCTGTCGACGATCGAGACGGGCACGCCCGCGTCTTTGGCGGCGAGGTTGGCCGACTGGAAGGTGCCCGAGAGCTCGCTCGAGATGGTGACCACCAGGATCTCGGTGGCGCCCTGCTCTCGTGCCGATCGGTACGCGACCGCGAAGTCCTCGGGGCTCGGTTGGCTGGTGGACGGCAGGTCGGCCCCGGCCTGCACGCCGGCGATGATGTCCTTCGGGGCGATCTCGACCCAGTCCTTGTGCGTCTTGCCCCGGAACGCGACGTACAGCGGCACGCGGTGCACGTCGAGCGCCGCGAGTTCGGCCGGGTTCAGGTCGCAGGTCGAGTCGGTGACGATGGCGAGCATGCGGGCTCCTTCGGCCGACAGGGGGGTGCCGCCGGCGGGGTGGGTTCGGGCTCGGTGCGTTCCGGGTAGCGTACCGCAATGCCGCCGCCCGCCCTTTGGCCGGCGGCACCGGATCGGAGCGTCCGCGTGACCGAAGCCTTGTGGGGGTTGTTGCAGCCCTCGACCCTCCTGGTGCTGCTCGTGGTGTTGGCCCTCGCCGCAACCTGGTTGCGCTGGGTGGCCGTGTCCGCGACCCTGCTGACCGCGTTCCTGGTCGCCGTCGCCGCCGTCGTGCTCCTGCCCGTGGGCGAGTGGCTCGGCGCGCCGCTCGAGACGCGGGTCGCGGCCGCGCCCCTCCCCGACCGAGTCGACGGCATCGTCGTGCTGGGCGGCGCCGTCGACTGGCGGGTGACGCGCGAGCGCGGGCAGCTGTCGCTGAACGCCGCCGGCGAGCGCGTCGCGGCGACCGCGGCGCTGGCGCAGCGCTACCCCGACGCGCGCATCGTGGTGACGGGAAGCTTCGCCGACGCCTTCGCCGACGAGTTCACCACCCGACCGACCGAGGGTTCGCTGTACTTCGGCCCCCACTTCGCCGGCCGCGACGTGCGCTACCTGGGCGCGGCGCGCAGCACCTACGAGGACGCGCTGCTCGCGCTGGAAGCCGCCGCCCCAAGCACCGGGGAGACGTGGTTGCTCGTCACCAGCGCGTGGCACCTGCCGCGCGCCCACGGCACCTTCCGCGCGCTGGGCTGGACGCTCCACCCGGTGCCGGTCGACTACCGCACGACCGGCGAGTTGCGGATCGCGCCGTCGTGGGACGTGGCGGCGACGCTCGCCGACCTCGACCGCTTGGTGCGCGAGTGGGGGGCGATCGCGGTCTACCGGCGCGAGGGGCGGTTGGTGGACTAGGGCCTGTTAGCACTACGTCAGGACTGGTGTGGTGCCGGGCTCGGCGTTGCGGGAAGCCGGACGTGATCGCGGGTGCAGGCTCGCTAGTGGGACGGCGTCGTCCTGCACGGTGGCGCCAGGACGAGCAGCGCCTCCATGGCATCCTGGTCTGCGCGGACGTCGACCGTGACCCAAACGATCGCGGCGGCCAATGCGACCATGCTGACGAGGCCCGTGAGCCACATCGCGCGCCCGATCGAAGCGGTGGACAAACCGGTGCGCACGACCGCACGATCCAGCCAAGCCCCGAACGTTCGGCGCCTCGCGGCGTCGGCCTGGCGGGTCGGCGACGCCATCCACGCGCGCGTGGGCGGCAGCGCGGTGTCGGTGTTCGAGGGGGTGCTGCGGCTGCCTTGAACGGCGGCGCGACGCACCCCCTCAAGCGGCTGGCGGTCAGTCGCCCAGATCGAAGGCGTACACCTTGTCGTTGCCCGTCGCGCCCAGGAACCCGCTCAGGTTGGTGTACCCGGAGCCCCAGTACACGGTGCCGTCGACCACCGCGGCCCCCGAAATGCACGAACCACCGCTCTGGAACGACCACAACACCGCGCCGGTGGCCGCGTCGAGCGCGTACATCGGTCCGGCGTCGTCGACCGAGCAGCCGTAGACCACGCCGTTGGCGACGGTCACGGGGCCCTGGAGCGTGGCGCGCGTCACCGCGTGGTTGACGTCGACGAGCGGATCGGCCGTCTGCCAAAGGATCGCCCCGGTGGCCGTATCAAGGGCGCTCCAGACGCCGCGCGTCGTCGTGGACCCGTCGGGCAACGGCAAACTGGCCGCGTCGGTGTTGGCGTTGGCGACGTAGATCCGTTCTCCGTCGACGGCGGATCCCCACTGGAGTCCGCCCAGCGCGCCCCCGGGACCGGCTTGCGTGACCCACACGACCGAACCCGTGTCCGGGTCGAGCGCCCAGAACTGCCCGCTCTTCTGCCCCGCGCCGAGCAGCTCGCGCGGCTTCCCGCGGCCCTGGCTCGCACGAAACAGCATCGCTCCCTGACCGAAGTCGAAATTGGGGCCGGCCGGATCGGGGCAGTTGGGCGCCCCGGACCCGAGGGAGCACGCGACGGTCCAGGCGTCGTACGGCAGAGTGCGCGTGGCCCAGCGGAGCGCGCCCGTATCCAGGTCGAGCGCCACGATCGAATCGAACAGGTTGTCGGGCCGGACGCACTCTTCGATGGCTTGGGCGTTATCGCCGGCTGTCGTGACGCACTCGAGCACGGACGGAGGGACGGAGTAGTTGTTTCCGGTCGTGACGTACACGGACCGCCGTTTGGGGTCGACCACCGGCGTGCTGCCCCAGATCGCGTTCCCGGAGTAGCCCTCGGGCGCCATCGACGTCGACCACACGATCGCGCCGGTGGCCACGTCCAGCGCGACCATGCTGGCCCGGAAGTTGCAGCACGCGTAGTCGGGGTCATACGCGAACTCCTCCTCGCGCGAGGAGACGCCCACGAACACCATGCCGCCGAACACGACCGCCGACTGCGTGATGATCGCGGCGGGGTGCTCATCGACCCACGTGGTCCAGATCGGCGCCCCGGTCGTTTTGTCGACGGCGAACACGATCGCACCGGGGAGTCCGAGCCCCCCACCCTGATTGCCGAGGATCAGCATGCCGTCGTGGATCGCCGGGGTGGTTCGCGACAAGTCGCCCAGGACGCCGGTGTAGCGATCGATCGTCCAGGACCAGATCACCGCGCCCGTGTCGCGGTCGAGGCGGTAAAGGTTGCCGGCCCAGTCCGGCACGTACACGGACGAACCGTCCACGGCCGGTGTGGCCGAGACGTCCCCGCCGGTAGCGGTGACCCAGCGCGGCGCGAGGTCGGCGACGTTGTCCGGACCGATCCGACGCTCCGTCTTGGCGTTGCGCGTGTTGCTCAGGTCGTGCCCAGCGGTGGGCCACAGGCGACCGCCCGTCAGGCCGGCCGGCGCCAGCTCGGTCCCTTCCGGTTCGGCGGCGAGCGGGCCGCAGGCCGACAGCGCGAGCAACACCGTCGCGATCAGGATCGCGTGGATCGGGTGGAAAGCGCGGTATACCACCATGAGTCCTCCTAGGGGAGTCACGCGCAGAACGGGGGTCCTACGGTCGCGACCGGGGTCGGAACCGTGCCGGACCAGCCGCCTGCAGAGAGCCTTGGACGTCTTCGGCCGCACGTGCGCTCGGAGAACCATCACGACGCTGGGAACGATGGGTGCTAAGAGATGTGCACCCTACCCGACGGACCGGGGTCGCATCGCGCAGGCGCTTGGTCGAGCAGGAACCATCGGAACCGACGACGCTGCTACGACAACACCGGCTGCAGCATCCTGGTCGTGATCCTGTTCCACTCCATGATCAACTTCACGGGCGAGCTGTTCGCCCTGACCGAGCGAGCGGTCATTCGCCACGGCATTCGGTTGCTCGCCCCGGACCGTCCAGGGTTCGGTCTGTCGACGCTCCAGCCCGGTCGCACGATGCTCGACTGGGCCACGGACGTCGAGGACCTGACGGAGCACGTCGGCATGGCTCGGTTCGCCACTTTCGGCCACTCGGGCGGTGGCCCGTTCGTCGCGGCGCTCGTGCACGCCATGCCCGAACGGCTGACGCGCGCGGCGATCGTCAGCGGCACCGCACCACCAGACGCCGAAGGGCGCTTCCGAGGGATGTGGTTCCCCGTCCGGATGATCTTCTTCCTGGAGCGCCGCCTGCCCGCCCTCAATCGCGTCGCCCTGAAGCAGATGGCGTCCTTCTACGCCGATCCGCAGAGGATGCGCAACAGGATGCTCAAGGGCTTACCCAAATCCGACGTCCGCTACCTGAAGGACGTGCCCGAGGCGGTGGGCGCCTTCTCGGCCGACGCCCGCGAAGCCCACCGCCCCGGGGGTCGACGGCGACGCGCACGAGTGGCAGATGGGCGTGCGGGACTGGGGGCTTCCGCATCGAGGACGTATCGCTGGAGATCGCGCTTTGGTACGGGCGGCAAGACGTGCAGGTGCCACCCGCGATGGGCGCCTACTTCGGCCGCGCGCTACCGAACGGCGTGCTCCACCTGATCGACGACGGCGCGCACTTCTCGACGATCAACGAGCACATCGAGGCCATCTTCGACGACCTCGCGCCGGCGAGCGACCCGTCGGAAGTCGGTTGCCCCCACCGCCGGGTGAGCGAACGGGCGCGCGCAGCGTTCGAGCGCCCTTGGAGGGCGCTCGAACCGGGTCGCGACGAACGTCTGCCCGCGGTCAGCGGACCGGGGTGCACACGGGCAGCTTGCCCGGTAGCTCACGCCGGCGACGGTGCGCGTGGTCGAGAGCGTCTCGTACGCGTTACCGTTGCCGCACACGAGTGCGGCGTTCAGATGGCGGCTGCCACGATGCCAACGACATCGAACCGCTCGCCGACGTCCTTCTCGGAGACTGACCACAGCTTCGCCAGGCCCTCGGGCTTCCGAGGCCTTCGGCCGATCCCACCCACGACCGGCGGCCCAGCCATGATCCATCGCGGGCGGTAGAGCGTGCCGCCCGCAGCCGCAGGGTCGGTGCCGGCACGAAGCTGATCGAGCGCCCCCGCCGCCGCGGACTGACCCACCCACCGAACCAACGTCACCGAGAACTTCTGCGACCAGCCCGGCAGCTCCTTCGTGGTTGGTCCCGAACTGGGTCTCGAAGCCGTCGACGGTCGTGCCCTCGGGCGTCGCCATCACGCCCGCGTTGGCGAACAGCAGGTCGATGACGGGGTGCGCCTCCTGGGCCTCGTCCGCGAACGCCCGGACGGACGCCAACGAACCGAGGTCGAGCGCGCGCACCTCGATCGAGGCGGCGGGCAGCTCGGACGTCACCTCCATTTGGGCGCGCGCCGCCTTGTCCAGGTTGCGCGCCGCCATCACGACGTGCGCGCCCTTGCGCGCCAGCTCGCGGACGGTGCCGACGGCCACGCGGCCGTTCTGATCGGGGATGTCGCGCGCGGTCCATACCTTGGGTGCCGTCCTCCTACGGCCGGCGTCGCTTGAGGGGCCAGCCTCGCCTCGTCGCGTCGTTGCGGGACCCGGAGGGCGCCCTCGAAATTCCAGGCCCGAACACGCAGCATCCCAGCGCGATCTGCTTCACGCACGACGTGAACGTGGCGGCGCTGGAACCGATCTTCCGGTCGTTCCTGGCGGAGCGTCAGGTATGGGCAGCCTCGACGGTTGCCGGCTTCGGGGACCCGTCGCGCGCGCCTCGCGCCAGCAACCAGAGGCCAAAGATGAGCTCGAAGATGCCCCCCGGGGCGTAGACGAGCATCTTCGTGCCTTCCGAGAGCCCGGGCACGAGGATGCTGGCGACCGTGATGGCGATCATCGAGCCGTACGTCAGCAGCCCGAGGCCCGCCAGCACGCGCGGCACCAGCCGCGAGCGCCAGAAGAGGACGAAGAAGAGCAGCGCGCCGAGGCCCATGAAGAGCAGGACGGCGTCACGCGCGATGGGGTTGGCCTCGATGAGCAAGGGGACGAGTGCGTCGCGCTCCGGCGCAGCGCCGCCCGTCACGGCGAGGCGCAGCGGCAGCGCCGTCGCTGCGGCGCCGATCATCAGAGAGGAGCTGCCTCGGATGATCCGCAGAACCCGGAACCAACACCGCCCCCTCGAGCGGCAGCGCATCGTCGAGGAAGCCGTCCGCCTCGCGGACGAGCACGGGCTCGACGCGGTCTCCATGCGTCGGCTCGCCACGTCGCTCGGGGTGCAGGCGATGTCCCTCTACCACCACCTGCCCAGCAACGACGCGCTGCTCGCTGCGATGCTCGACGTGGTCTACGAACGGATGCCCCTCCCGTCGACCCAGGAAGGCTGGCGTGGGGCGTTGCGCGCACGCGCGACGTCGATGCGCCGGGCGTTCCTCTGACACCCCTGGTCGCTCGCGCTCGTCGACTCGCGCGCAAACCCTGGCCCGGCCACCCTGAAGCACGGCGACGCCGTGCTCGGACGCCTGCGTTCGGCCGGCTTCTCGATCGTCATGACCGCCCACGCGGTCGCCGTGTTCGGCGCGTTCGTCTACGGGTTCGCCCTCCAGGAGCGCAACCTGCCGTCCGAAGACGGTTCGGCCATCGCCGACGTGGCGACCGAGATCCTCGCGGAGGCGCCTGAGGGTGCCTACCCCCATCTGCAGGAGTTCGCGGCCGAGCACGGCCTCCTGCCCGGCTACGCCTACGGCGACGAGTTCGAGTTCGGGCTCGTGCTCGTGCTCGACGGCATCGAGCGGGCGGCCGGCGCCGAGCGCGGCTCGGACGGTTGACCGGCCGACACGCCGGCCGCCTGCACCCTCGCTTCGCCCTCGATGCCGTCGCGCGACGGCGGTCCGGCGCGACCCGATCCGAGGTACAAGGGGCACCATGTGGTGGATGGTGCTCGCAGCCGGCGTGGCCGGCGTCGTGATCGGCCTAGTCCAACTGGCGACCTACTTCCGCGGTGGGCTCAGCGACCGGAGCCTCGCCAAGAGCGGACCTGCGGAGAAGCTCGTGCGCGCCGCCATGTTGGTGACCGGCGGGCTCTTCCTCAGTTTCTTCGGCACGGCGAACCTGATCGCCCAGAGCGTGGTCGGACCCTAGCGAGCCGCCGCCGGAGGGACCTCCGGACGCCTCAGATCTCGATGTCCACGGGACGCCCCGTTTCGGCGCTCCGGATGGCGCCGAAGACCATGGCCAGGCTGTTCACGTTGTCGCTGCCGGCCGTCTCCGGTGGCGGCCCCCCGCGGATCGCAGCCACGAAGTCCTGCATGACGCCAAGGTGGCCGCCGATGCGCGCGCGAGGATCGACGGGAGGCACCTCGACCGCCGCTGACTGGCTCGAGACGCCGTCGCCCGGGCCAGTGATCGCCTCCGCGCGGACGTCCTCGAATCCGTCCCAGACGAGCGAACCGCGCTCGCCGACGATGCGCCATGCGGCCTCCCAACTCGTCGGCGCCCCGTCGGCGCACCAACTGCCGCGATACGTGAAGATGGCGCCACCTTCCAGGTCGAAGATGGCCACGGCCGAGGAGCCGCTCCGGTACCAGGAGTTCGCCGGCTCCCACTCACGGCAGTACACGCGCTTGGCGTCCAGCCCCGTCATGGCGCGGACCGCGTCGAAGGTGTGGATCGCCATGTCGAGGAGAAGGACGTGCTCCATCTCCTCGCGAAACCCGCCGAACCGCGGGGCGAGGAAGAAGTCGCAGTGGACGCTCGTCGGCCGGCCGATGGCGTCGCCGTCGAGGAAGCGGCGGATGCGGCGGATGCCGGCCAAGTAGCGGCGGTTCTGGACGACGGCGTGGACGCGCCCGGCCTCGCGGGCCGCCGCGACGATGGCGCGCGCGTCGTCGAGTGAGGCCGCGAGCGGCTTCTCGGTGAGCACGTGGCAGCCCCGCGCCAGCGCCGGCAGGACGACCGAGGCGCGGGCCGCAGGAACGACGACATCGAAGACGACGTCCGGCTCGAGCCGGTCGATCATCTCGACCGCCGAGACGCCGACGTCGGCGGTGGCGAGTCCGAACTCGGCGGCCCGGGATCGCGCGCGCTCGACCTCGAGGTCGACCAGACCGACGATCGACAGACCGACGATCGACAGACCGTCGATCTGCCCTGCGGCGGCTAGCCAGGCGCGCGACATCGCCCCGCACCCGACCAGGATGGCCTTGATCATGCCCGACCTCCCCTTCGCGGCGAGCCTGGTCGCCGCCCCCATGCGGGAACCGACCGCGCCGTTCCGCACGACCGTACGCGAACTTGGTGGGTGCTGCGCGATGGGCGAGCAGTCCCGCCGCAGCTCGCTGCGCCATGCGGGGGACCTGCGCAGCCTAGGTGGACGCCGCCGTCGGTCCGCCGGGCGTCTCGCCACCGCTGCCCGTGGGTCCTGACCAGGTCGCCTGAACGATCCGTCCGCGTCCCTCGGCCTTGCCCCGGTACATCAGGGCGTCCGCCTCGTGCAGGGCGACGTCGACGCCCGAAGGAGGTTCGGCGAACGTGACGGCGCCGATCGTCGCGCCCACCGCCCAACGAGCGCCCACGTCGTGGGCGAGCGCCGCCGCGATGCGTTCGAGCGATACCCGCGCGGACGCCGAGTCCGTGTCCGGCATGAGGACGCCGAACTCGTCCCCGCCCAAGCGCGCCACGACGTCCGTGGACCGCACGTGGTCGGAGAGGAGCCCGGCGACCGTTCGCAGCAGCCGATCGCCCTCGGAGTGGCCCAAGGCGTCGTTCACCTGCTTGAACTTGTCGAGGTCGACGTAGGCGATGGTGAGCGGCCGGCGCGTGCGTCGGGCTGCGGCGATGGCTCGATCGGCATACTCATAGAAGACCCTCGCGTTGGCGATGCCGGTGAGCGAGTCCTGGCGGGCAAGCGCTCGCTGCGCTGCTTGGGCTCGGTGCAACCGGTCGATCATCTCGTTGACGAGCACGAAGACGCCGAGTCGGACCCCGGTGTTCCAGTACGGGATCCAGGCCGCCGAATAGGGCCGCCCGGTCGCAACTTCGAGGTACCCCCACGTCGCCGAGGAGAGGATGGCGAGCACGAAGCCAGCGCGACCCGAGATGGACGCCCCGGCGTACGAGACCGGCACCAGATAGAAGATGGAGAAGCTGAGTTCCTCACCGGTCACTAGGTCAAGGAGCCCCACGAGCGCCAACAGCAACAGGCTGAGCAGCACTTTCACGCGTAGAGGCGCCGAGAAGGCCCAGCCTGTCAACCGTGCGGCGACGCCGCGCGCATCCTCGCGCGCTCCGACGCCGGTCCGCGCGTTCAGTCGTTCGGTCCGGGCGTCCCTCACCGATTCCCCTTCCAGCGTTCGCGATCGGGCCTGCGACGCCCGCCGTGTGGCTCCACGAAGGTCGCTCCTCGTCCGCCGGACTTGGGCTCCTTCAGGAGCGTGCCGCGAGCGCAGCTCGGACCTTCGGGCACGTCGTCGCGTCGGACGCGACGGTTGGTGGGCCCTGCGGGGCTCGAACGCGCGACCGAGCGACGATGAGTCGCCTGCTCAGACCGACTGAGCTAAGGGCCCGCGCCACAGCGAGACGGACCCATGGTACTTGGCCGCGAACGAGGCACGAGCCAACGACCACGGAGACCCCCCGCGACCCCGTCGCGTCACGCTCCCTCCTCAAGCATGTCGCTCGAGGAACTGGCGCAGCGGCTCGGGATCCGAGAGGTCGCCGTATAGAACCTCGCCGCCGACGTCGTCCCGAACGCAGACGAGGGCCGGGGTGGCGAAGACGCGGTACTTCAGCGCCACGGCAGGCGTGCGCAGCACGTCCACTTCCTCGACGATCACCTCGCTCAACCCCATCGTCTTCAACACGGCCTTGAGGCGCGCGCGCGCGCGCGCCGAGCTCGGAGCATCGCCGGCCATCAGGAGCGTCAGGTGTTCACGCAAGGGCGCGACCTCGGGCGGAGCGTCGCCGGAACCGCTCATGCGACGCCCTCCGGGTCGCTCCCCGACGCTCCGGTCGACCCCGCGACCTCGTAATCGCGCGCCTCCGAACCCTCGTCCCGCAGCGCCTCGAGCTCGATCCTCAGCCGCTCCGCGTCGAGACCGGCCCGACGCTGCTCGGCCACCGCCACCGCGACGCGCGCTTCGAGTTCGCGCTCCGATCGATCGCGCTGGAAACCGGCACGGCCCGCCTCCCTGACGCGCACCGCCTCGGCTTCGATGCGGGCCGAGCCGAACAGCACGGTCGCCCCCTGCCGGTAGGTCTCGACGAGGTCGATCCCGTGGCTGCCGAGCATCAACTCGCGGACGACGTTCGAGTGCGCCGTTCCACGGGACTTGACGACCGACAGCGCCCGGTTGCGCTCGCCGGCGAGGATGCGGTACTCGAGCGAGATCCAGGTGTCGGCGATCGTGCTGGCCCGGCTCGCGGTCGTCTCGCCAGACGAGACGCCCGTCGACGTCAGCGACGTGAGGACCGTCGTCACGTCGGTCGACCGCGTCAGCCTCAGGAGGTAGCCGAGCACGATGCTGGTGTCGACGCCCTCGTCGTCCAACAGCGCCGACACCGGGTCGATCACCAGGAGCTTCGGCTGCAACTGGACGAGCAGGCGCTGAATCTCGATGACGTGGTCCTCGGGCGCCGACTCCCAGGCGGAGCGCGCGTCCAACACCAAGCGACCGTCCGTGATGGCAGGTCCGAGGTCGAGGCCAACCGACGCGGCGTTTCGCCGGATGCCCTCGGCGGACTCGTCGAAGCTGACGTACAGGACCTGCTCACCCCGCTGCGTCGCGGCGTGCGCGAAGGACGAGGCGAGCGTCGATTTCGACGTCCCGGGCGCGCCCGACAGAAGCAGGGTCGACCCGCGGTAGATGCCCCCACCCAGGACCTCGTCGAGCGCGGCGACGCCGCTCGAGATGCGCTCCTGGGTCGCGGCGTTCTCGCCGAGCGGCGTCGCCCGGAACACGTCGACGCCGTCCCTCCCGAGCACCATGGGGATCTCGTCGCCGACGTGCCTCGAGCCGCGGTACTTGACGACCTGCACGGTCCGCGACACGCGGCGTTCCGCATGGCGAACGGACAGCGTCACCACGGTGGACAGCAGGAACTCGACCGCTTGCAGGTAAGCATGGCCCGAATCGCCGGGGCCGACGCGCTTGCCCGTCAGCAGCAGCGCGACGTTCCGCCGCCTGCTCCAAGCGTCCAGGCGCGCGATCTCGCGGATGGCGGCCTTGCGGTCCGGCTCCTCGGCCAGGATCTGGTCGATGCCGTCGACGACCACCCAGGAGGCATCGACTTCGCCCACGAGCGCGTCGAGGACCGCCACGCAGCCCTCGAGGTCGAACGCGCCCGAGGTGTAGGTGGAGGCGAGTGGCCGACCGTCGGCGAACCGGACCCGGTCCTCGGCGTCGAGCGCGTCGCCCCAGGGGAAGCCGGAGGCGTTGCGCCGCAGTTGGTCGGGCGGCTCCTCGAACGACATCACGACCGAACCGATCCCGGCGCCGGCAGCGAGCGCCACGATCTGGAGCGCCATGACGGTCTTTCCGGACCCAGCGGCGCCAGCGATGAGCGTGGTGCCCGCCCGAGGCAGGCCACCGTACGTCGCGACGTCGAGCCCTGCGATCCGGGTCGGGAGCTTCTCCATGGGTGGGGGTTTGGTCACGTGGGTCCGTCCTCCTCAGGTGCCTTCGGCCCGACCGGCAGCACCGCGTGCGTCTCGACGAGCCAGGCGAAGTCCTCTGCCGTCAGCGGGAAACTGAACAGGTAGCCTTGCCCCGCGTCGCACCCGGCCGCGTGGAGCGCGGCGCGCTGATCGGCGCGCTCGATCCCCTCCGCGACGACCGATGCCCCCTTGTGGCGGGCGATCGACAGCACCGTGCGGACGATGTCGTGGCTGTAGCGATCGCCTGGCAGCCCGGAAACGAAGGCTCGGTCGATCTTGATCTCGTCGAACGGATAGTCCTTGAGGAACGCGAGCGACGAGTACCCGGTGCCGAAGTCGTCGAGCGACAGCCGCACGCCCAGCGCATGGAGCTGCTCGATCTCGGACCGCAGGGTCGAGCTCGCGCTGGCGAACACGCTCTCCGTGACCTCGAGCGTCAGGTTCGCGGCAGCAATTCCGTACCGCGCCAGGACGTCCGCGACGAAGTAGGCGAAGCCATGCGCGGTCAACTGCTTGGCGCTGACGTTCACCGCGATCCGCACGATGTCGAGGCCGGCGTCCTGCCACCGGCGCAGGTCCTGAACGGCATGCTCCAGCACCCAGCGCCCCAGCGGCACGATCAGGCCACTGCGCTCGGCCAACGGGATGAAGGCCCCGGGCGACACGAGGCCGCGCTCGGGGTGGTTCCAGCGCACCAGCGCCTCGCCCGCGATCAGGGCACCGCTCTCCAGTTCGACCTTCGGTTGGTAGTGCAGCGTGAGCTGATCCGCCCGCAACGCCGCCGACAACTCGTGCGTGAGGCGCATGTGATCGACCGCCGCCGCCCCCATGGTCGGGGTATAGACGCGCAGCGAGGCGTCGTCGCCGTTGCGGCTCGCGTGCAGCGCGACCTCGGCCTCACGGAGCAGCATCTCGCCGGCGCGCGGGTTGGTGCCGAGCCGGGTGAACCCGTACTCGGCCGCCACGGTGAGCGAGAAGCCCGAGATGACGAACGGGGTCCGGAACGTCCCGTCGCGCGATTCGAAGAGCACGGCGGACAGCTCCAGGCTCGTGTCGTGCTCGGGGAGGAACACCGCGAAGGCGCCGGTGCCCGTGCGCGCCACGCAACCTCCGGTCCCCGACGCCCCCAGCAACCGCGCTGCGACCGCGCGGAGCAGCTCGACGCCGACTGAGAAACCGTAAGCGTCGTTCACGCCGTTGAAGTCGTCGAGCTCGACGATCGCCAACGTCCCGTTCGCGGGCCAGCCGCTCTGCTCGACGTACGTCGCCAGGTACCGCAGAAGGCCGTCACGGGAGTGCGCGCCCGTCGCTTGGTCCTCGTACGCGGCGCGCTCCAAGCTCCGGCGCGCGAACTCGCGCTCGGTGATGTCGACGTGCATCACCACCGCGCCGACCGGACCGGCATCGGCCACCACCGGCGACGCGGACATGCGGAACCATCGAAGTTCGTCGGGCGCGTGGCACGGGTACTCCAACACGAAGCTGCTGTGCTCGCCGGCCAAGACGGAGCGCAGGCCGTCGGCCACCGACGCCGCGACGTCGGGCTCGGTGGGCACGGCCCGGTCGACGATCTCGAGGTAGTTGGCGCCGACCTGGTCGCCCGTGGCGCCGTTGTCGCGACCGAACGCCCGCCAGTACTCGTTGACCTCCACGACGGTGCCCGCGGCGTCGAGGACGGCCACGTTGGCGGGGAGCGAGTGGAGCATCCCGCGCCGCGTCGCCAGCTCGGCCTGCAGTTCGCGATCTTGCCGCGTGAGCCGGTCGATCATCGTGTGGGTGGCGGTCACGTCCTGAACGTCGACCGCGAAGCCATCCGGCAACGGGTCGATCACCACGCTCAGCCACGTGTCGGCGTTCGGATCGGCCACCTCGAAGTGGAC
>JAGXHO010000212.1 GCA_024636105.1 Trueperaceae bacterium
CGCCACGACCACACCGTCTCGTACGAGTTGGCGCGCTCGTTCTTTGCGGCGCTCGAGGCGCCGGTGAAAGGGTTCTACACCTTCGAGGACTCGGCCCATAGCCCCATCTTCGAGGAGCCGGCCCTGGTGAGGCGGATCCTCAGGGAGGACGTGGTGAACGGGGCGAACGCTCTAGCCGACCGCTGAGCGGGGCCGGCTTCGCCCGTCCGGACGCCTTCTCGGGGCTGCGTGCAGGCGACTGCGCGCCGGCTAGATCGCGTTGTCCGGGACCTTGACGTCCCCGGCACGGAACCGCAGCGCGGCGACGGCCAGGAACGCGGCGCCGAAGAGCAGGACCGGCACGGACATGCGCAGGGCGTACCCCACCCCATGACCGTCGAGGATCACGCTGCGTAGGCCCTCGATGACCCAGAACGTCGGCGTGAAGCGAGCAGCCGCCTGGGCCCAGGCCGGCAGCAAGTCGATCGGCGCGAACGCGCCACCAAGACCCGAGAACACGGTCACCACGACGACGTTGAGGGCGTTGAACTGCGAGAAGGTGGTGCACCAGGCGAACTCGGCGACGAGCACGCCGACGAGGCAGACGGCGAAGGCGGCGATCAGGATGGCGACGGCGAGCGGTGGACCCGCGATGCCCATCCCGAACAGGAGCGTGCCGGTGCCGAACACCACCGTGAGCTGCGCGAGGAGGATCAGGAGTGCCGGAACGGTCTTGCCGACGATGATCTCGGGCCAGTCGGCCGCGAGCCGCACCCGATCCCAGGTGTTCCATCCGAACTCGCGGAAGAACTGATCGCCCACGATCCCGAGCAGGAACAGCGAGAACATGACCATCATGCCGGGCAGGGCCTGCTCGGCGCCGGTCGCTCCCGGGTACCCGCGTACCTCGAGCAGCGCTCGGTTCACGGGCACCATGAAGGTGATGAACCCAAGGGGAAGCAACACCATGATCAGGATGGGCGCCAGGTCTGCGCGGTAGAGCCGCAGGTCCTTGCGAACGAGCGTGAGGCTACGCGACAGCATTTACGCCCTCCGCGTCCGTGCCGATCGGATCGGGCGCATGACCGGTCACCGCGAGGTACGCGGTCTGGAGGTTCGCGGGCACGATTCGGACGTTGCGCAGACGCGCGGCGGCCCCGTCGAGCGATGCGATGGCGGCCGCCACGGCTCGTGCGGGGTCGGGTGCGGCCAGCCGGACGATCGATCCGTCGCGTTGCCAGCCATCGAGGAACGGAGCCTCACCGGCGAACTCCAGTTCGGCCATCGACCGACCGTACTTGGCGACGACGGAGGCCAGGTCACCGCGCTCGAGGATCACGCCGCCCTCGAGGATCGCGACGCTGGCGGTCATGTCCTCGATCTCGGCGAGGTGGTGGGTCGCGTAGACGACCGCACAACCGTCCGCCGCACGTCGCTTCACCGCCTCGAGGAGCTCGCCGCGCGTCACGACGTCCGCTCCCACGGTCGGTTCGTCGAGGAAGAGCAGGCGCGACGCGTGCACGAGCGCGAGGGCCGTGTGCAGGCGCCGCTTCTGCCCTCCCGACAGGGTGCCCGCCCGCCGCTTCAGCAGATCCTGCAACGACAGCTCTTCCGCGACCTCGGCGATCCGGCGGCGCAGTTCGCTCCCCTGCACGCCGTTGAGTGCGCCGAAGAACTCCAGGTTCGCGTGGACGGACAGCGTGGGGTAGATGCCCAAGTCCTGCGGGGCGACGCCCAAGCGGTTGCGGATCCTGCGCCGGTTGCGAACCGCGTCGAGGTCATCGATGCGTACGCTGCCGCCATCGGCCGCGCACAGCCCCGAGACGATCGAGACGAGGGTGGTCTTTCCCGCGCCGTTGCGCCCGAGCAGCCCGCAGATCTCCCCAGGTCGCACATCGAGGTCGAGGCCCCGCAACACCTCGTGGTCTCCGTACGCCTTCGTCAACCCTCGGATGCTCAGCACCTGGACCTCCCTCAGCCCCTCGCCACGCGATCAACGCGGGTCGATCCGCGCGGCGGACCAGCAGCAGCCGCGGCCATCCCGAGCGATCAGAAGTGCATCTCGGCAAGCCAGGCCGACAGCGCGGACTCGCGTACCTTGAGGTCGTCGCGGGACGCGTCGTAGGCGCCCGCCAGGTGCTCGCCCGCGATCCTGCCGTCGAAGATGAACAGCACGCGCTCCGCCCTGGTGGCGACGTTGGGGTCGTGGGTGACGAGCACGATGGTGGTGCCGCGGCGGTGGATCTCCGCGAGCAGCGCCATGATCTCGTTCGACGCCGTCGAGTTGAGCGCCCCGGTCGGCTCGTCCCCGTAGATCACCGCCGGGTCGCTCATCAAGGCGCGGCAGATGCCCACCCGTTGGAGCTGCCCCCCGGAGGCTTGAGTGACGTCGCGCGCTTCGAGCTCCGCGATGCCGGTCGTCTCCATCAGCCCCTTGGCCTTCTCGCGGATCTGCCGGGCGCGCTTCCTGCCGTCGCGCATGGAGGGCAGGATGATGTTGTCGAGCACGCTCAGGTTGCGCAGCAGCGTCGGCTGCTGGAACACGAAGCCCATCCGGCGTCGGCGGACGTCGGCGAGATCGTTGTCCCCCAACCGCGAGAGGTCCACGCCGTCGAAGACCACGCGCCCGCCGTCCACGGCGTCCATGCCGCTCAGCGCGAACAGCAGCGTCGACTTGCCGGAACCCGAAGGGCCCATGATCGCGACGAACTCACCGGCCGCGATCTCGACCGACACGCCATCGAGGACGTTGCGCCGTTCTGCGCCTTGGCCGAACGACTTGATGACGTTCTCGGCGACGATCATCGTGTTCACGACTCACTCCCTGAGGTTCTCGGCGACCCGGATGCGCCCTGCGTCCCACGTGCCGGCGACCGTGGCGACCAGCGTCGCCGCCAGCATCACCAGCGGGCTCCATAGGTAGGCGAACGCCGGATCGACGACGAAGGCGAACGACGTGGCGCCGAAGGTGCCGATCACCGCCCCCGCCAGCACCTCGCCGAGCGTGTTCGCCAGCAGCGTGCCGAGGAGGATCCCGAGGACGACGACGGCCGCCGCGCGCGTCAGGTACTGCGCCTTGATGTCGGCGTTCGTGAAGCCGAACGCCTTCATGACGGCGATCGCGTACCGGTCCTTGGCGATGAGCATCCGCATGAACAGCAGGGTGACCAGGACCGTCGTCGCCACCGCGACGCCGATGGCGGCGTACGAGGCCACGCCGATGGCGGCGATGGTCGGCCCATAGGTCTGAGCGATGAACGCGTCGAGGTCGGAGACCTTCGCGAACTCGAACCTGGCCGCGTACTCGGCGGCCTTCGCCTCGAGCAGCGCCGGGTCCCGGAGCTCCGCGCCGATCACGCTCCGCATGGGCTCCGCCGTCGCGTCGAGGAAGGTCGCCTTGGCGGTCTTGCCGCCGTTGGTGACGTCGGAATAGGTCCCGCACACCGTGAGGTCTCGGTCCTGGCCAGCGATCGTCAGGGTGAGGACGTCGCCCACCCCCTTGTTCATGTCGCTCGCCTGCATCACCGAGAGCGCGATCTCGTCGCCGCTCGAGGGTGCGCGCCCGGAGGCGTAGGTGATGGGGAACATGGAGTGGTCGCCCAGCTCGACCGTGATGCGTCCCTCCGAACCGTCGTCCAACGTCGCCCTGAACGCCTTGGTGGTCAGCACGACGAAGCGGGCCACGTCCCCGTCGTTCTCGATGGCGGCGGCGACCTCCGCCACCCGCGCTGCGGTGTCCTCGGCTTGCGTCACGTCGATGCGGAGGTCGACGTCGCCGACGCCCATGTAGGAGACGAAGCTGTCCGAAGCGATGGTGTGGTGCAGGTTCCGCGGCACGATGATGATGAAGGCGGCCAGCACCATCACGACCAGCATGGTGGCGTAGAGGTTGCGGCGAGCGAGCACGTCCTGCAGGCCCAGGAAGGTGTTGGTGCCGAGCAGCCCGTTCATCGTCAGGCGGAGGGGTCGGCGCCCGCGGGGCGCCTCCGGCGCGCTGCCGAATCGGATGGCGGTAGCGGGTGCGATCCTTCGGAATCGCCCCAGGACGCCGTTGACGTACGCGACGATCGCCACCCACACCAGCGCGACGCCGACGAGGCCCAAGACCGGTGCCAGCGACGCGTTGGCGCTCTCACCCAAGTACACCCGGATGTTCTCGAGCAGCGCGCCCTGGAAGACGAACGAGAGCCCGTACCCGAGCAGGCCACCCACCGCCGCCAGCGCCGCGTACTTCGCCAAGTAGATCTTCTTGATGTCGGACACGCGCAGCCCGATGGCCTTCATCACGCCGATCTCGCGGTAGTCCTCTTCGATCTTCGCGAGCAGCGTGAAGCGGATGCAGAGGAACGCGATGGCGATCACCAGCGCGCTGACCAGGAGGAGTACGGCGATCATCAGCCCATCGGCGAGGCCGTTGATCGTCCTGAAGAGCGGGTACGTGAGGGTCGGCCCGTTCGCCTCCAGGCCGGCGTTGGTGTAGGCGGTCTCGAACGCACCCAGCGCCGCCAGGTCGTGGAGCCGGAACTCGACGAGGTATTCGACGCGGCCGGAGGGCCGGATCGCCTCGAAATCGTCGCGGCTGACCAGGAACCGCTTGGAGGACGAGAGGAGCGGCTGCATCTGGGAGTCTCGGAGCGGACCCGCCACGGTCATCGTTCGACCGGCCACGGTCGCGCGCTCGCCGACCCGGACCGAACCGTCCTGCAGGTACGTGAGGGGGACATAGATCTGCCCGTTCGCGACCGAGATGACCTCGCCGTCCAGGTCGAGCAGGAAGTCGAAGGTCTCGCTCTGGACCGTGAGCCCGTTGTCCTGAACGCTCTCGGCGAGCGAGCCGGCTTCGAACGCGAACGCCGCGCCGTCGAGGTTGAGGAACTCGAGCACCTGGTGGTGGGCAACCGACGGGTGCTCGGCGGCGAAATCGTCGAGCCGCGCTCGGTCCAGGTCGCCGACGTGCATCTGCATGAAGTGTGGCGTCTGCGCGCGCTGCATCAGGGTATCGATGGCCCCGGCCAGGTTGACGACGAGGGTCGCCGCCAGGGCCACCAGCATCGCCGCCGCCGCGACGAACAGCATGGTGGTGAGCGAGATGGCCTTGCTCCGGAGTACGTCGTTGCGGATCGCCCTCAAGTACATCGCGCGCCTCCGTGAACCGCACACGCCGCTTCGCTCCACCATGGACACGGGGTGGAAGGCGGCGCAGGAGAGGGTACATCCGGCTTGTTCGCTTCGCGAGGGACATC
>JAGXHO010000213.1 GCA_024636105.1 Trueperaceae bacterium
GCCGGGACCCGCGCCATCCGACGTTCCCTCCGGGTCCCACCTGCCGGGGTGCGCGAGCTCGAGCCCGATCGCCACCCCGGCTTCGTGGCCCTCGCCCAGCCGCTGCTCCAGCGCCGCCACCGCGCCGCGCGCGCCGTCTGCGACGAACGCGCTCGCGCCGTAGCCGAGCAATGCCCCGGCGCTGGCGAGCTCGCGGTGCAGGCCGTCGTCCACCTGCTTCTCCATGCGGCAGACGTAGGTGCGCTCGCCGGCCACACCGCGCGCGTCCAGATACCGGATCAGCGAAGCGAGGTCGGCGTCCGCTTCCAGCCGCACGAGGAGCAGCACGCCCGTCCGGCGGCACGCCTCGACCGCGGCCTCCCAGCAGGGGTCTTCGTCGGGCGCATCGGCGCCCAGGGCGGCCGCCACGGCGGCGGGCCGCGCCAACGGCTGCTCGCGCATGCCGCCTTCGAGCTCGCGCTGGAAGGTCGCCAGCGCGGCGTCGGCCGTGATCCAGGGGCGCCGACCGGTTGGGTAGTGGGCGGCCGGGTGGAAGCCGGTGACCGCGGCGATGGCCACGCCGCTCGACTTCGAGAGGCGCGCGAGGGCGGCGGCGTCGCGGCCGCAGCCCTGGGGTTGGACGTCGAGTAGCGCGGCGCGGCGCGGGCCGGCGGCTCGCGCGAACCCGCGGAGCCCCTCGGCGATCCGGCCTTCGTCGTTCAGCGGCGGGAGCGTCGTGGGCGCCATCGAGGTCTTCGAGATCCAGCCGTGGCCGTAGCCGTCGAACCGGACGTCGGCGGTCGCCCTGAGGATGGCGCCGGTGACGAGCGGCACCGCGTGCCCGGGGTCGACGGGAGCGGCTGCTGCGGTGGGCGCGGTCTCGAAGCTCATGCCGGCCATGGTCGCACGGCATCCGCGTCGGGCCTGGAAGATGAGCGCCCGCGCCGACCCGGCGTCAACCTCGGACGCGCACCGGGAGCTCGCGGCTCGCGTGCTGCTCGAGGTACGCCAACCACCCCGCGAGCGTCAGGTCGCCCAGGTCGTTGTGGCGGACGGTCGTGGTCGGGTCCACGCCGGCGGCGGCGAGGTCGCGCGCCAGCGCCACGGTGGTCGTACGCGCCTCGGCCATGGCGGCGCTCAATGCGGCCACGCCGATGGCGGGGTCGGGCCGGTACCCGTGGTGGCCGTCCGTCCGTAGAGGCTCGCCGAGGCCGACGCGCAGGCGGCTCTGGCCCCATCGTTCGATGCCCACGCAGTGCGCGATGGCTTCCCGGTTGGCGGGGGTGTCCGGTTTGCCGACCAGGTGCTGGTCGATGCGCGCGCCCGACGATTCCAGGTCGCGTGCGGCCGCGTCGACGGTGCGCTGGCGAGCGCGTCGCTCCGCGAAGGGGCGGAGGCCTAGCCCGATGAGCTTCTGAAGGGTTCCCATGGCATCAGCACAGCACGGTTCCGCCGGGACCACCGTGGGCCGCGCCGGCGTCCGGGGGCGCCGGACGAGCGTGCGCCCCCGCGAGCACGCGTCTCGGACCCGCCGATCCGGCCTATCCTGGAAGCCACGACCCCCGCGCCACGCCGGGCGCTGCCATTCGGGGCCGAGGGAGGTCCGACATGCGCGTCATCGTCACGGGCGGAAGCGGCCGCGCCGGCAGCTTCACGGTTCGGGAGCTCGTGGCGGCCGGCCACGAGGTGATCAACCTGGACGCGGAGCGGCCGCCGGCGGATCTGCCCGGCGCGTTCATGCGCCTCGACCTCACCGACGGTGGCGAGGTTTACGACGTGCTCGCTCAGGTGCGGCCCGAGGGCGTGTGCCACCTGGCGGCGAACCCGTCGCCCCACGGCTTCCCGCGCAACCAGACCTTCGCGAACAACGTCCTCTCCACTTACAACGTCATGCAGGCGGCCGGAGACCTCGGGGTCCCGCGCATCGTGTACGCGAGCAGCGAGATGGCGACCGGCTGGCTGACGACCGACGAGATGCCGCCGCAGCTGCCGTTCGACGAGGGCGACCGGGTGCCGTCGCCGAACGCTTACGCGCTGAGCAAGTACCTGGGCGAGGTGATCGCCGACTCGATGGTGCGGCAGTACCCCGCCCTGTCGATCGCGAGCCTCCGCATCAACAACGTGATCATGCCCGACGGCTACGACGTGCTGCGCTACCGACGCGATCACTTCCCCGAGGGCGGCGTCAACTTCTGGAGCTACATCGATGCGCGCGACGTGGCGACCGCCTTCCGGGCGGCGCTCGAGGGGGACGTCGTCGGGCACGAGGTGTTCCTGATCGCGGCCGCCGACACCTGCCTCGACACGCCCATCCAGGACGCCGTCGAACGGCACTACGGACCCGGCGCCAACTTCGCTCCGGACCACGGTCCGTTCGAATCCGTCTTCGACTGCCGCAAGATCGAGGCTCGGCTCGGCTGGAGGCCACAGCACTCCTGGCGGGACGGCTGACGCACCACGCGCCGCCGAGGTACCGGCGATCGGTCATGCGGGTGGAACGGCCTTACGGCTGCCCTGCGAGCGCCCCGAGCCCCACCTCGCCGCACGCGAGCGCCACGGCGTCGAGACCCTCGACGTCGGGCGCGTCGATCGTGTCGCCGTCGAAGACGAACACGAAGTGGTCGCCCTCCGTGACCTCCGCGAAGGAGAACGTCGACTCGGTGATGGAGACGAACGGGTCGTTCTCGCGGCCGATCGGTTCGAGCTCCTGGAGCACGGGCCGGTCGGGACCGCAGGAACCGACGTATACGGCGGCCGCGTACGGCTGGCCCTCGACGAGGCCGTGGACGGTGAGCACGATCTGGACGCCGCCCTCGGCGAGCTCGACGACCTGGAGCTGACCGGTGACGCCGCTGTCCTCCACGACGAAGAGCGGGTAGGAGGCGGTCTGGAGGGTCTGCGTGGCGGGCGGCTCCCCTTGTGCGGCGACGGAGGCGACGAGGGCGAACACGACGGCTGGGACGATCCGGTGGATCTTCATGGGGCGCTCCTTCGGAAGCGACCGGCGGCGGCAGGTACTGCGGACCGCCGAGCGGGGGCATGGGCCACGCTATCAGCGCTCCGCGCCCGAGCGCCGACGGGTGCACATCGCCGGAGCCGAGAGCGGCGGCTGCGGCGCGGTGCGGCGCCAAGCCCACTGACTCCCGACTGACTGCCTGGTTCCTAGGCTGGACCCATCCCAAGGAAGACGAGGTGCCGCTGATGCCCCACCCCACCCGATCGGTCCATTCCAAGGCTGGCGCTGAGCCGCGAGCGGCGCGCACCGCTGGGAATCTAGATCCAGGGCGGCGGCGTGCTCGGGTGCGCGACGCCACCTCGAGGAGGCGCTGACCCTCGTCCGCGCCGCCCCCGGTCACGCCGAACACGTGGCCAACACGCTCAACGACCTCGGCACCCTGGCGGAAGTGCGCGGCGACCGCGACGCGGCCGAGCGCTGGTACCGCGAGTGCCTCGGGCAGGTGTGGCGTTCTGCCGCGGACCGGATGCTCCGCGGCATCGTGACGGAGGCAACTGATAACCGACTGATGACCCTTCCCTAGGCTGCACCCATTCCAAGGAAGAGGTGCCTCTGATGCCCCACCCCACCCGATCGGTCCATCCCAAGACCCTGTGGCGTCCCGCGCTCGTCCTCGTCGCCCTGCTCGCCCTCGTCGCCTGCGGCGGACCGAGCGGCACCGTGGGCGGCGTCGACGCGTTCGTCGCCGGACTGCCGGGTTGGGACGAGGTCGCCCCACCGGTGGTCGAGAACACCGGCGAGCCGACGGGCGAGACGCCCGTCCTCGACCAGGAGACGGTCGATGGGATCGTCTACACGTGCTCCACGACCCCCTACAGCATCGCCAAGAACCCCACGGAGATGGCGCTGTTCAACCCCGACGCCTCGGTGCTCTGGCCCGGCGCGCTCATCCGCGGCGGTTCGCACCTGAGCGTGGGCTCCCTCGAGCTCCTGGCGCTGAGCCGCGAGCGGCGCGCGCCCCTCGGGATCTCGATCCAGGGCGGCGGGGTGCTCGGCATCCCGGGCGGCGTCAGCACGCTCGTCGACGAGCCCGTGGGCAGCACCATCCGCGAAGGCATCAACGAACTCGTCGTCAACGCCCTCGGGGCCGACGTCGCCATCGGCGCCGGCGCGAGCTCGTTCACCTCGGTCGAGAGCCACTCCACCAGCCAGACGCTCCTGAGCCTCGGGCTCGACGCGCGCTACCTCGGCGCCGAGGCGTCCGCGCGCCTCGGCTACAGCAAGAACGCCAGCGAGCGCACGTACACCGCCTACTTCGTCCAGCGCCTCTTCACGATCGCCGTCGACCTGCCCGAACGACCGTCCTCGGTCTTCGCCGACGGCGTCACCGGCGCCGACCTCCAGGCGTTGGGCATCGGCGCCTCGAACCTGCCGCTCTACATCGACAGCGTCTCGTATGGCCGCATCCTGATGTTCTCGTTCACCTCGAGCGACTCGCGCGAGCGCATCGAAGCGGCGCTCGAGTTCTCCTACAACTCGCCCATCGGTGGGGTCGACGGCTTCGCGGAGACCGCCCTGCAGGAGACCCTCTCGAGCGCGCGAATCGAGGTCTTCGCGCTCGGTGGCCCGAACACCGGCGTGCAGAACCTCATCCGCGACGGCAGCCTGGCGTCGTACTTCGAAGAGCCACTGGCGATCAACCAGGTGGAGCCGATCTCGTTCACGCTCCGCAACCTCGGCGACAACCGCCTCGCGAAGGTGGGCGACACGACCAGCTACGAGGTGCGCACCTGCCTGCCGGTGGGCGGGGGCCTGCCGCAACCGGACAACTGGTGGCCCGCCGACGGCGACGCTGAAGACGCGGTCGGTGGCGTTTCGCTGGGCACCCTCTGGGGCGACTACGGCGCCGGTTGGGACGGCTCGGACCCGAGCCAGCGCTCGTGGACCTTCGACGGCACGGGGCAGTACCTGAACAGCTACCCGGAGCTCCTCGTCGTCCCGACCGATGGCCCCTTCACGCTGAGCGCGTGGATCAACCCGCGCTCCACCAATGGGGTCCACACGATCGTCAGCCAGGTTGGCGGCCCGCTCCGCGCTGGCGACTTCGCGATGCGCGTCTACGGCGGCGATCCGAAGGGCCGTCTGCAGCTCTACCGGCGTCCGAGTTCGGGCTCCACGTCGGTCGACGTCGTCCAGTCGGGCTTCATCGTGCCCAAGAACGTGTGGTCGCATGTGGTGGCCGTTTACGGCAGCACCGGCGGCGCCCTCCAGGTCTACGTCAACGGAAACCCGGTCGGTGGGGGCGTCTACCAGAGCGTGTACGTGCCGTCCCAGCCACGCCCCGACACCGACCTGACGATGATGCGCGTCGCGTCGAGCGAGCTGGCCGTCGACGGTACCGGCAACTCGATCCGCCGCTTCCCGTACAACGGGTCCATCGACGAGCTGATGGTGTTCGACCGCGCGCTCACGGACGAAGAGGTGTTGGCGATGTACCAGAACTTCGAGCAGTACGTTCCCTGAGGGTCGACGCGGTCCGGGGCCCCCAGAGCACGGGGGCCCCGGACCCGTGAATCCGGCGCACTCGCGCCGTCAGGGATGGCCTAAGGTGGCGCATGCGTCCGTCGTTGCGGCTCCTGGGTCCCCCGCGCTCGTGGGACGGGGAGGCGTGGATGGACCTACCGCTGCGGCAGTCGCTGTTGCTCGGCGCCTTCCTGGCGCATCGGGACGACTGGGTCGGGCGCGACGAACTGCTCGCGCTCTTCTGGCCCGACGAAGCCGAAACGACGGCGCGCCACAACCTCAGCCAGCTCGTCTACCATTGCCGCCGGCAACCCTGGTTCGACGGGCTCGAGGCCGAGCGGACCCGGTTGCGCTGGCAGATCGCGTCCGACGTGCAGCTCTTCCGCACGGCGATCGGCGCTGGCGCATGGCACGACGCGCTGGGTCACTACGGCGGCGCGCTGCTCGAGGGCGTCCCCGCCGGCGGTGCCCCCGACTTCGATGCTTGGCTCGAGACCGAACGCGAGTCGCTCCAGGTCGCCTGGCGCGAGGCCGTGCTCCAGGTCGCCGGGGCGCTCGAGCGGGAGGGGCGCCCGTCCGAAGCCCTCGTGCGCGTCGCAGCGGTGCTCGAGCGCGACCCGCTCGCCGAGGACGCCGTGCAGGCGTACCTGCGCTGCGCCCGTGCGGTGGCCCACGGCGAAGGCGGCGCTGGTCCACGCGCCGCGGCGCTGCGCGCGTACGAGGCGTTCCGCACCACCCTGCGCGAGGAGCTCGACCTGGCGCCGCTCGAGGCGACCGTCGCGCTCGCCGAGGCGTTGCGCGCCGACGTCGGGCCGGAACTGGTGTCCTCCGCGCCGCCGCCCGCCACGCCCACCGAGGCGCCGCCGGCCGCGCTCCGCGGCTTCCCAGCGCCGGTCACGCCCTTCGTCGGGCGCGAGGCGGAGCTCGCGCGGCTCCACGCGGCGCTGGCCGAGGGCGGCGAACGCCTCGTCACGCTGTTGGGTCCGGGCGGCGTCGGCAAGACGCGCCTGGCGATCGAGGCCGGGCGGCGGGCGGCGTGGGCGTTCGCCGACGGCGCCCTCTTCGTGCCGCTCGCCGACCTCGACGATCCTGACTACCTGGCGCGCACGATCGGCGCCGCGATGGGCCTCGAGCCGGCGACCGGCGAGGACGACGAGGCTACCTTGGTTGCCGCGGTCGCACCGCGCTCGCTGCTCCTGGTCCTCGACAACCTCGAGCACCTCTTGGGCGGCGCGGGCCTGTTGGCCGAGCTCCTGGCCGCCTCGAAGGGCTCGAGCCTGCTGCTCACCTCGCAGGAGCCGCTCGACTTCCAAGGGGAGGTGCGCTTCGAGGTCGCTGGGATGCCGTACCCAACGGCAGGCGGCGCGGCGGCGGACGCCCCGGGCGCGTCGATCGAGCGCTTCGACGCGGTCGACCTGTTCCTGCGCAGCGCGCGGCGCGCGCACCCGCAGTTCGTGGCGACGGACGCCGACCGCGCCGGGATCGTCCGGCTGTGCCAGCTGCTCGAAGGGCTGCCGCTCGGTCTGGAGCTGGCGGCTGCCTGGATGCGCCTGTCGGGTCCTTCCGAGGTCGCCGACGCGCTCGAGGTCAACCTCGACGCCCTGGCCGTCGCGCACCGCGACCTGCCGCCACGCCACCGCAGCCTGCGCGCGATGCTCGACCACACCTGGTCGCTGCTCTCGGACGAGGAGCACGCCGCGCTCTCGGGCATCAGCGCGTTCCGTGGAGGGTTTTCCCGCGAGGCCGCCGAGGCCGTCGCCGGGGCCAGCCTGCGGACGCTGCTCGCGCTCGTGAACAAGTCGTTGCTGCGGCGCACCCCGGGCGGCCGCTTCCTGGCGCTCGAGGTCGTGCGCCGCTACGGGGCCGAGCGGTTGGCCGCCGTACCTGCCCGGTCGGAAGCGGTCGCGGCCGCGCACGCCGAGCACTTCGTGGCCTTCGGCCGGCGGGTGGAACCCGACATGGTCGGAGCCGAGCGCGCGGCGGGTCTGGATCGCGTGGCCGACGAGCACGAGAACCTGCGCGTGGCGTTCGCTCGGCTGATCGCGGTCGGCGACGTCGAGCCTGGGATGGAGCTCGCGCACGCCATCTTCCAGTACTGGTGGCTGCGCGGCCACTACCGCGAGGCGCGCACCACCCTCGACGCGTTGCTGAGCCTCGACCGTCCACGACCGGCGGCGCTGCAGGCACGAGCGCTCGGGCACGCGGGCGCGTTCGCCCGCCTCTGCGAGGACTTCTCGGCAGCCCGCGAGCTCTACGAAGCCAGCCTCGCGATCAAGCGCGACCTGGACGATCCGACGTCGCTGGCGTCGACCCTCGGGAACCTCGGCAACCTGCTGCGGTTGCTCGGCGACCTCGACGGCGCGCAGCGGAACCTCGAGGAGGTCCTCGCCCTCTACCGCTCGGCCGGCGACGGTGGGCGGGTGGCGAACACGCTCAACAACCTCGGGGCCGTCGCCGAGGTGCGGGGCGACGCGGCTGCGGCCGAACGCTGGTACCGCGAGGCGCTGGAGGCCGCGAACGCATCGGGCGAAGCCTTCGTCGCCGCGTTGGCGCTCGGCAACCTCGGCACGGCCGCGCTCGAGCGCGGCGACCTCGCCGAGGCGCGGGCGCGCCATGAGGAAGCGGGGGCGGTGTTCGAGCGCCTCGGCTACCGCGTCGGTACGGCGGTCACGGCGCAGCAGCTCGCCGACGTCGACTTGAGCGAAGGCGATCTGCCGGCGGCCCGCGAAGGGTACGCCCTCGCGATGGCGCGCTTCGCCGACCTCGGCGACCAGCGCGGCGTGGCGGAGGTGGCCGGGAGCCTCGTCGACCTGGCCGTCGCCGCGGAGGACTGGGCGGCGGCGCTGCGTTGGCTGGGCGCCACGCACGCCCAGCACGAGCGCCTCGGGATCGCACGCGCGGAAGCGGTGCTGGCCTCGCTCGAAGCCCAGGAGAACCATGCGCGGACGGCCGTTGGCGCCTTGCGGGCCGCGGAGCTGCGGGCCGAGGGGGCCGCCTGGACGATGGAGGAGACCCTGACGCAGGCCAGCGGCGACCACGACGCTTGACCCACGTCATGGCATGGCCGTGGCGGCACCCGCCACCCTGAGGTCCGTGACCCGATTCGACGTCGTCCCGCCATGAGCAGCGTCCAGGTCGCGCTGATCCGCGCGTCGCCCCTGTGGCTCGTCGCCACGGGCCTGCTGGGCGTCGTGTTCCAGGTGTGGCCCGGCGGCGGCGCGTGCGGCGGGAAACCGTCGTGCGCACCGAGGTCGATGCCGAGGCTTGACTCAGGTCACGGCGCGGCAGGCCGTCCGTGAGCGATGCTGCGAATGCGCCCCGTTGTGGGGTTCGTACCTCGCGACCGGAAGGAACCCTCCATGACCACCATCGACGTTCGCTCCGTCCCCCCTCGCGACCGCCACCCGCGGATCTTCGCGGCCTTCGACGCGCTCACCCCCGGCGACGGCTTCGAGCTCGTCAAC
>JAGXHO010000214.1 GCA_024636105.1 Trueperaceae bacterium
CGACCACGTCGCGTGGTACGGCGGTCCCGTGGCCCTCCCACGGCTGCGCGGTCAACTGGCGGCCTACGCCGTCGCCCTCGAGCGGATCGGAGCGGACGGGACCGACGCGCCGGCGGCGCAGTCGGACCCGCGGCGCGGCCGCGATGCGGCGGGCCTCCGCGACGAGCTCGTGGCGGCGACGACGCTCGACGACGTCGCCCGTTCGCTGCACCGCGGAACCGGCGTCGACCCGCGAACCGAAGCCCCCGATCCGCTGCCAGGCCCGTCCCCGCAGCCACCGTCCCTCGAGCGTTTCGGTCGCCGGCGGCTACGGCGCGCCGTAGCCGCGGCTCTCGCGCCCGCCTGAGCCCGGCTGGTACCATCCGCCGTGCCGATCCTCCCGCGCCTCGCGCTCCGCAACCTGCTCCGCCACCGCTGGCGCACGCTCGCCACCGTTCTCGGCGTAGCGCTCGGGATCGCCGCGGTCCTCGCCACCCTGTCGGTCGGAGCCAACGTCGACGCCAACGTGCGCGCGACCCTCGAGGCCGCCGCCGGTCCCGCCGATCTGCTCGTGACGCCGGGCGCCACCGGGCGCGCCGTGTTCGACTTCCAAGAGACGCTGGACGCCGTCCTCGCCGACCGCAGCGTGGCGTGGGCGGTGCCGGTCCTGAACGTGCGCGCCGAACCGGAGCGCGGCGCCGAGGTCGCGGGCGCGGCGGGCCTGTTGCCCGGCGTCGGCAGCGGCTTCCAGCTCGGCGGGCGCCGCACCGAGGTGGCCGAAGCGCTGCCGGTGGTGCTCGCGGCGGGGCGTCTGCCCGCTGCCGGCGCGGTGGAGGTCGCGATCGCCGAGGGGTTCGCCACCGCGCGGGGCCTGGCCGTGGGCGACGTGGTCGCGTTCTCGGGGCAGGCGGGCCGCTTCGAGTTGCTGCTCGTGGGCCTCTTGGACGACCGCTTCGCCCTGGCGAGCACGAACGGGGGGCGCGTCGGAATCACGCACCTCAGCGACCTGCAGGAGGCGCTCGCCTTCACCGACCGCGCGAGCCATGTCGAGCTCGGCCTCGCCGACGGGGTCGACCTCGAAGCGGTTCGGGCCCGTCTGCAGGCGACGGTCGGCGATGCGTACACCGTCACGTACCCGGCCGGCACCGGCGACGCCACCTCCGGCATCGTCCAGACGCTCCAGAGCGGGCTGCTCATCCTCGCGGCGACGCTGATGGCGCTGGGCGGCTTCATGGCCTACAACACCTTCATGGCGGGCGTGGTCGAGCGCACGCGCGAATACGCCCTGCTGCGCACGATCTGCATGAAGCGCGGCGACGTCTTGCGCCTGGCGCTCTGGGAGGCCGGGTGGGTGAGCGCTGCGGGCGTGGTCGTGGGCCTCGGCCTCGGCGTCGTGCTCGCGGCCGGCATCAACCAGATCAACGCGATCGCGCTCGGCTACGAGCCGCGCACGCTCGTGATCCCGCTGCGTGCGGCCCTGATCGCGGCCGGCGTGGGCATCGTGGTGGCGATCCTGGCGGGGAGCCTGCCGGCGCGCGCGGCTGCGCGTACCTCGCCGCTCGGCGCGTTGCGCGACGCCGAGGTCGCGCGCGACCCACGCCTCGTCGCCCTCGGCTGGGTGCTCGTCGCCCTCGGCGTGGCCTTCAGCCAACTGCCATGGTCCGGCTACGCTGCCCTGTTCGGCACCGCCCTCGCGATGGCGACCTTCTTCGCCGGCGTCGCCCTGGCCGCGGAGGGGCTGATCCGGCCGGCGGTGGCGCTCGCCCGGCCGCTGCTCGGCGCCCTACTCGGCCCCGCCGGGCGACTCGGCGCCGGTTTCACGGTCCGCAACGCGTCGCGCAACGGGGTCGCGGTCGGCACGGTCATCGTCGGCACCGGGCTGATCATCGGCGTGGGGTCCATGGTCGAGGGCATCAACGTCGCGGTCGCCGATTGGGTCGACACGACCATCGTCGGCGACCTGTTCATCACGTCGGCCGCGCCGTTCCCGAACGACTTCGAGGCACGGGCCGCGGAGGTGCCCGGCATCGACCAGGCGTCCGGCGTGGGCCTCCGGGTCGTGCGGTACGAGCCCGAGGGCGTGCCCCGGGGCCGCACCGTCGCGTTGGTCCTGGTCGACCCGGCGCGCTTCGACCCGACCGCGGGGTTCGGCGCGCTCCAGTACATCTCCGGGCAAGGGGACGCCGCGACCGGGTACGCAGCGCTCCTCGAAGGCGGTGCCGTGCTCGCGGCCAACACGATCCGAGACCGCTTCGGCGTGGGCGTGGGCGACAGCGCTCGGCTCCGGACCGACGGCGGCTTCGTCGACTTCCCCATCGCCGGCGTCGTGGTCGACTACACCGGCGGCGGCGAGACCTTCATCGCGTCGATCGCCGACCTGCCGCGCTTCGGTGGCGGGAGCCCCGACCTGTTCGTGGCGATCGTGGACGCGGGCGCCGACCCCGCCAGCGTCCGCGACGCGCTCGTCGCAGCCTTCCCCGACGTGCTGCTCGACGTCACCCTCAATCAGGCCTACCGCGAGCAGGTGCAGGAGCTGCTCGCGCAGTCCTTCGCGACGACGAACACGCTGCTGCTGCTCGCCGCCCTCATCGCGGCGCTCGGCGTGGCGAACACGCTCGGCATGAACCTTTCGCGGCGCGCGCACGAGATCGCGGTGCTGCGCACCGTGGGCCTGCGCCGCGCCGGGGTGCGCCGGTTGGTGACCGCGGAGGGCATCGTCGTGCTCACGCTCGGCGCGGTGCTCGGCGTCGCCTTCGGGCTGCTCCTCTCCGACGTGATCACGGCGGGCGCGCGCGCGCTCACCGGCTACGCCATCGAAGCGGTGGTGCCCTGGCGCCTGCTCATCGCCGCTGCCGTGCTCACCCCCATCCTCGGTTTCCTCGCATCTTGGCTGCCGGCCCGTCGGGCCGCTCGCCTCGCCCCGCGCGTCGCCCTCGGCGCCTCGGAGTCCGCATGACCGCACCCTCCGCCGACCCCGTCCGCTCGACCCCCGACGCCGCGCCCCCCGCCCTGGAGGCGCTCGGCCTGCACAAGCGCTACACGCTCGGTGGCGAGACCGTCCACGCGCTACGGGGCGTCGACCTCGTCGTCCGCCCCGGCGAGTTCGTCGCCGTGATGGGGCCCTCGGGGTCCGGCAAGAGCACCTTGCTGCACCTGCTCGGTCTGCTCGATGCCCCCGACGCGGGGACGATCGCCTTGGCCGGCGAACCGACCGCCGGCCTCGACGACGACGCGCTCACCGACGTGCGCCGGCGCCGCCTGGGCTTCGTCTTCCAAGCCTTCGAGTTGGTCCCGAACCTGACCGCCCGCGAGAACGTGCTGCTTCCCGCAGAGATCGCCGGCGAAGGGGAGGCGGCCGCGAAACGGCTCGCGGAGCTCGCGACCGCCCTGGGGATCACCGACCGCCTCGACCATCGGCCGGATCAGCTCTCCGGCGGTCAGCGGCAGCGCGTGGCGATCGCCCGAGCGCTGATCAACGACCCGGTCCTGGTGCTCGCCGACGAGCCGACCGGCAACCTCGACAGCCGCACCGGCCGCGAGGTTCTCGACCTGCTGCGCGACGGCGTCGACGACCAAGGCTGGACGGTCATCATCGTCACCCATGACGCGCAAGCCGCGCTCACGACGGACCGCATCGTGTTCCTTCGCGACGGCGCGATCGCCGGCGAGGCGCGGACCAGCGACGCCGACGTCCGGACGCAGCTCGACGCCTTCCTCGCGGGCTGACGCCGCGCTCGGATCAGTCGAGCGGGCCGCCCCCGAGCGTGGCCGAACCGAGGGCGACGCGCCCGAGGGGGCCGAGATCGAGCGACCAGCCGCCGGCGAGCGCCACCTCGACGGGCGCGGCGAGCGCACCCACCGCGAGCCGGGCCGCCAGCCCGGCACCGAGCGCGAGGGGATCGATGGCGACCTCCTGGGTCCAGCGCACGCTCGCGCCGGCCGGCACCACCACCTCCGCGACGCGCAGGCGCGCCACCTCGCGCCCATCGATCCGCAGCGCCGCGTCGGGCACGCCGGCACGGTAGGACAGCACGCCCGGGTTCTCGATGTCGAACGCGAGCGCGACCACGATGCGGCCATCCCGCAGCCCGACGATGCCCGCAGCCTCGGGCGCCCAGCGCAGGCGTGGCGCGGCCGCCGCGAGCGGCGGTCCCTGCAGCTCCCCTTGCAGCACCGTCGTGCGTGGGAAGGCGGTGCGAACCCCGAACAGGTCGACGCCGACGGCCGCCTCGACGCGGTAGGCGACCGGGGCGCCGCCGACGAGCGCCAGCGCCGCGTCCACCAAGCCCGACGCGCCGGGCAGCGGGACGGCGATGTCGAGCACCAGTTCGGCCGCCCCCTGCGCCGGCACGTCCACGCCGCCGCCGAAGCGAACGTCGGCGGCCAGCACCCCGCGCAGGACGAGCGCGCCATCGAGCGACGTCAAGCGGAGGCCGATCGGGTTGGGGTTGGTCACCTGAAGCGTGGTGCGCACCACCAGGCGGGCACCGTCGACGGTCAGGTCGAGCCGCTGCACGCCGGAGGCGCCGGGCACGAGCCGGAACGTGGGTGCGCCGACGCCGGGCGCGGTCCCTGGAGCGCACGCGACCAGCAGCGCGAAGAGCGCGCACGCGACGAGCACGCGGGCGGACGATCGGTTCGACTTCGGCACGCGAGCCTCCGGGCGGGTGCGGAACATGCGGTCGCCGCCCCACCCAATCTAGCGGGCGCGCCGCGGGTCGCGGCGTCGCGCTTGACGCGCGCGCACCGCGGGCCTAGCATGGCCGAATGATGTGTAACTTACACACGATACGGCTCGCCCTGAGCGTCCGGCAGCCGCAGCCATGAACCACCCGACCGACCGACCGCGCGTCCTCCTCCTGTGCGGTGGCCGTTCCGCCGAGCACGAGGTCTCGCTCGCGTCCGCGCGCTCGCTCCTGGCCGAGACCTCCGAGCGGGTGGCGTGGGAGCCGCGGGTCATCGACCGCGACGGGCGCTGGCTGGACGCCGGATCGAGCCTCCGCCGGCTGGCGGGCGAAGACGCGACCGCGCCCGGAGCGCCGCTCGACCTCGAGGCGCTCACCGCCGCGGACGCCGTGTTCCCCCTGCTCCACGGTCCGTTCGGCGAGGACGGCCGGCTGCAGGGGCTCTTCGAGGTCCTCGACGTCCGGTACGTGGGCTCGGGCGTGCTCGGGAGCGCGGTGGGGATGGACAAGCTCGTGATGAAGGCGGTGCTCGGCGCCGCCGGCCTGCCGCAAGTCGCCCACGAGGGAGTGACGCGCGACGCCTGGCGCCGTGCGCCGGACGCGGTCCGCGCGCGACTCGACGGCCTGGGCTGGCCGGTGTACGTCAAGCCGGCCAACCTCGGTTCGTCGATCGGCATCGCGCGCGCCGACGATCCGGCCGGTCGCGACGCCGCCCTCGAGGCCGCCTTCGGCTACGACCGGCGTGCGATCGTCGAACGCGCCTTCACCGACAAGCGCGAGCTCGAGGTAGCCGTCCTCGGCCTCGACGATCCCGAAGCGAGCGTCGTGGGGGAGATCTCCTTCGGGAGCGACTTCTACGACTACGCCACCAAGTACGAGGCCGGACGAGCGCGCCTCGACGTCCCCGCGAACGTTCCGGAGCGGGTCGCGGACGCCTGCCGTGCGCTCGCCCGGCGAGCGTTCCTGGCGGTGGACGCCGCCGGGCTCGCACGCGTCGACCTCTTCTGGTCGCCCACCCGCGACGAGGTGGTCGTCAACGAGATCAACACCATGCCCGGCTTCACCGCCACGTCGATGTACCCGCGGCTGTGGGCCGCTTCGGGCGTCCCGTACCCGGAGCTCGCGGCGCGTTTGGTCGCCCTCGCCTTCGCCGACCGCTGACCCGCCACCGGGCATCACGGGTATCATCCTCGCGTTCGGAGGTGACGACGCCCCCAAGCGCCGGGACAACCCGATCGGATCAAAGCCCGTCCGAGCCGCGCCCGAGCGCGATCGGCTCGATGCCGCCGTGCGCCTGGTCGACCGTCCCGAGGGCCAAGGCCCCGAAGATGCGCTCGCTTCCCAGCAACCCGCTGGCGCCGACCCGGGTCCGCGGCCGCTGACGAACCTGGGCGCCGCCCGCGTCCTCATCCTCAACGCCAGCTACGAGCCGCTGCACGTCTGCTCGGTCAAGCGCGCGATCACGCTTCTGATGCACGACATGGCCGAGCGCGTCCAGGACGGCGATCGCGTGCTCCGCTCGCCATCGTCCGTGGTCCCGGTGCCGAGCGTGATCCGGCTGCGCCGCTACGTGCGGCGTCCGCACCGGCAGCGGGTGGCCTTCAACCGCAAGAACGTGTTCCGCCGCGACGACCACACCTGCCAGTACTGCGGCGTCCGCAGCCACGACCTGACGCTCGACCACGTGCACCCGCGATCGCGCGGCGGCCCGACCTCGTGGGAGAACGTGGTCGCGTGCTGCCGCCGCTGCAACGCCGCGAAGCGCGACCGGACGCCGCAGGAGGCCGCGATGGTCCTGCGCCGCCGGCCGGCGGCGCCCGCGTTCCTGTTCAGTTCGGTGTACGGGGTCCTGCCCGACGCGGACCCAGCGTGGGAGGCCTACTTGCCCCGAGGGCGCTAGCGCCGCCGCGCGTCGCCGAACAACCGCGACAGCAGCGCCGAGACGACCGACAACACGAGCGCGCCCCAAACGGCGCTCCAGAAGCCCGCGATCTGCAGCGGCGAGAGCGCCGAGGCGATCGCGAGGGCGAGTCCGTTGACCACGAGCAGGAACAGCCCGAAGGTCAGCACGGTGACCGGGAGGGTCAGCAGCACCATCACGGGCCGCACGACCGCGTTCACCAGACCGATGACGAGCGCGGCCAAGAGCAGCGGCCACAGGCCGCCGGACGCGATGCTCATGCCACCGACGACCGAGACGGTCACCCACAGCGCCAGTGCGTTCAGTCCCCAACGAACGAGAAGGTTCATGGGTCCAAGTGTAGCAGCGACCGCAGCCGGGCGCGTTCGCCCATCGGATGAGGACGTCTCCCCCTTCTCGGGGAGGACGCCTCCCGCAAACGGAGCATCGCGGACTCCGCTAGCGCGGAATCGCGGATTCCGCTAGCGCGGAATCCGGCGCAACACCGGCCGCGGATCCCCGACGTCGAAGCCCACCGAGCCGAGGATGGCGACCAACTTGGGGTCGCGGTCCGAGAGCTCGGCACGGACCCGGCCCAGCGGGCTGGCGCCGGCGAACTCGTGGAGCAAGGAGAGCACGAGGCGCCGGAGCATCTCGGTCGACCCACGGTGCGGCGCCCCGACGCCGATCGCGGTCAGGGCGAACTCGCCGTCACCCCAGCCCGGCGACGCCCGGCCAGGGCGTAGCCCACCGGCGGGCGATCCAGCGTCTCGTACGCCATGCACCAGAGGTCGGGCGTGAACCGACCATGGGCGCGCTTGAGCCACGCCCAGCGGCCGTCGCCCACGGGCTGCTCCTCCGCAGCCGCCACGAAGGTGCGGAACTCGGGGTCGACGTCGGGGCGCCACGCCTCGAGCACGAGCGGGCGACCCAGGGGCGGGACCTCCGCGAGGTCGAACGCCAGCGGGCGGAGCGCGTCCGCCTCGAAGCCCATGGCGGCGAGGGCTTCGCGGATGGCGTCGGCGGAGGCCTTGGGCACCGCCGAGAGGTCGAGCTCCACGGCCTCGTGGGGATGCCGGTCGAGCACGTGGGCGACCAGCGTCGCGAAGCCGGAGGGGTCATCGCCGACGAACCATGGCTGCGCGAGCCGCAGGGTCGGGTCGTCGAGATCGTGGTCGGGCGGCCACGCGACGATCCCCGCCACGGGCTCGAGGGCCTCCTCGGCATCGCCGGCATCGCCGGCATCGCCGGCGCCGCCGGCAGCGTCGTCGGCCACGAGGACCCACGCCCGCGACGCATCGCGCCGCGGGTCGCGCAGCCGAACCACGGCGCGGCGCGCGAGCCCCCACGGGTCGCGGTGGCGGACGAACGCGAACGCGCGGGCGAGGAACCAGACGAGTTCGTCGGAAGCGAGGGGTCGGATCACGGCGCCCCCATGCTACCGCCGCTCGGTACGATGCCGTCGTGCCCAAACCCCGCGTCGTCGGCGGCCGCGCCCGCGGTCGCCCCCTCGAGACCCCCCGCCAGGGCACCCGTCCGACCCCGTCGCGCGTGCGCGAGGCGATGTTCGACGTGCTCGCCTTCGAGCCACGAGGCGTGTTCCTCGACCTCTTCGCCGGCTCGGGCGCGTTGGGGCTCGAAGCAGCTTCGCGCGGCTGGCGGGCGATCTGCGTCGACCTCGCGCGCGAGGCCGTCGACGTGGTGCGCCGCAACGCGCGCGCGACCGGACTCGACGTCGAGGTCCGGCGCGGCGACGCGCTCGCAGTCGCCCGCACCCTGCGCGGCCACGTGGACGTGTGCAGCGCGGCGCCGCCCTACCCGGCGGACCTGCCGGCGATCTTCCAGGCGCTCCTCGACTCGGAGTGCGTGCGGCCCGGGGGTCGGTACGTGTTCCAGCACCCCACGAAGCTCGAGCTCGCGCTCACGCGAAGCGGCGTCGCGGCGCCCGTCGACCGCCGCGCCTACGGCACCAACTCGCTCACGTGGGTGCGCGTGCCGGACGCCGTTCCCGATGCCAGCGCCGACGACGTGGCGCCCGGGTAGGCACCGGCCCAGATCGGCTCGGCAGCCGTCGCCACGCGTTCGGAAGGCGTCGTCGACAGGTGCTAGACTCGCGCGACGCCGCGCGCCGGGGTCGTCGGGCATGCGCCCGAGGCCCGCCGAGCGCGCGCACCCGAAGCGTGAACCGACCGGCCGGAGGAACGCCTCCGCGTCGCTCCCGAAGGGGCCCACCCGATGTTCGGATTCATCCAGAAGCTGTTCGATCAGAACGACCGCGAGGTCAAGCGCCTCGAGAACGAGGTCGTCGCCCGCACCAACTCCCTCGAGGCCGAGCTCGAGAAGGCGCCCGACCTGGCCGTCGCCTTCGCCGACCTCAAGCGGCGCCACCTCGAGGGCGGCGAGGCCCTCGACGCGCTACTGCCCGAGGCCTTCGCGCTCACCCGCGAATCGGCCAAGCGCCACCTGGGGCTGCGGCATTACGACGTCCAGCTCATCGGCGGCGCGGCGCTGCACCACGGCAAGATCGCCGAGATGAAGACCGGCGAGGGCAAGACCCTCGTGGCGACCCTGGCTCTCGCGCTGAACTCGCTCACCGGCAAGGGCACCCACCTGGTCACGACCAACGATTACCTCGCGCGCACCGGCGCCGAGTGGATGGGCCCCATCTACCGCGGCCTCGGCCTCACCGTGGGCGTCATCGAGCACGGCTCGGACGCCGCCGCACGGCGCACCGCCTACCGCAACGACATCACCTACATCACGAACTCGGAGCTGGGCTTCGACTACCTGCGCGACAACATGTCGTTCCGGCCCGACCAGTTGGTGCTGCGCGAGGACACCCCGCTGCACTACGCGATCGTCGACGAGGTCGACTCGATCCTGATCGACGAGGCGCGCACGCCGCTCATCATCTCGGGCCCCGCCGAACTGGCCACCGACAAGTACTACGTCATGGCCAAGCTCGCCGCGAAGCTCGAGAAGGGCGAGGCGGGCGAATCCAAAGAGATCCCGCCGACCGGGGACTACACCGCGGACGAGAAGACCAAGGACATCCACCTCACCGAGCAGGGCATCGACAAGGCCGAGAAGGACCTGGGGGTCGAGGACATCTTCGGCACCGCCAACATGGAGCTCGGCCACATGCTTCGCCAGGCGCTGCGCTCGCGCGAGCACTACAAGCTCGATCAGCAGTACGTGAAGGACGATGCCGGTCAGATCGTCATCGTCGACGAGTTCACCGGCCGGCTGATGCCCGGACGCCGCTTCGGCGAGGGGTTGCACCAGGCGATCGAGGCCAAGGAAGGCGTCAAGATCGAGCGCGAGAACCAGACGCTCGCGACCATCACGTACCAGAACTTCTTCAAGCTCTACGACAAGATCGCCGGCATGACGGGGACCGCCAAGACCGAGGAGAAGGAGTTCCAGGAGATCTACCGCTCCGACGTGCTCGTGATCCCGACCAACATGCCGATCATCCGATCCGACCACGAGGACCTCGTCTACCGCACGGAGGAGGGGAAGTACACGGCCGTCGTCGAGGAGATCGTCGAGGTCCACAAGAGCGGCCAACCGATCCTCGTCGGCACGGTCACGATCGAGGCCTCGGAGCGCCTCTCCAAGATGCTCGGGCGCAAGGGCGTCAAGCACCAGGTGCTCAACGCCAAGTACCACCAGCGTGAAGCGGAGATCGTCTCTCAGGCCGGCCGCATCGACGCGGTCACGATCTCGACGAACATGGCCGGCCGTGGCACCGACATCGTGCTCGGGGGCAACCCCGAAGCGCTCGCCCGGCAGCTGCTCGAACGCGAGGGCTTCGATCGCTACGACTCCGACACCGAGCTGTTCATCAAAGCGCTCATGCTCCACCGCGAGGACGAAGCGCGCGAGCACGCGCGCAAGCTCGAGGGCCTGCCGGCCGGCATCCTCGAGCGCATCGTGCAGCTGCGCGACGAAGCGCAGCGCGACCACGTCAAGGTAGTCGAGCTCGGGGGCTTGCACATCATCGGGACCGAACGGCACGAGTCGCGCCGCATCGACAACCAGCTCCGCGGCCGCGCCGGCCGTCAGGGCGACCCGGGCGGCAGCCGCTTCTACGTGTCCTTCGAAGACGACCTGATGCGCTTGTTCGCCAACGAACGGGTGCTCGGCATGATGGACCGGCTCGGGATGGACGACACCGCGCCCATCGAAGCCAAGATGGTCTCGGGTGCCATCGAACGCGCCCAGAAGCGGGTCGAGGACCGCAACTTCGGCATCCGCAAGCAGTTGCTCGACTTCGACAACGTGATGAGCAAGCAGCGCGAGGTGATCTACGCCCAGCGCCGCGAGATCCTGTTGGGCCACGACATCTCCGACGACGTTCAGGACATGATCGCCGAGTACGTCGATGCCCAGGTGCAGCGCCAGCTCAACCCCGAGCTGGAGCCGGAGGAGCGCGACACCGGCGCCCTGCGCACGGCCGTCCTCGAGGCCGTCCCCCAGCTCGAGGACTTCGACTTCGATGCGCTTCGCGACGTCGTGCCGGAAGAGGCGACGCAGGAGCTCGTCCCGGCGATCGAGGCCGCGTACGTCGCGCGCGAGGCCGAACTCGGCGCCGAGCTGCTCCGCGAACTCGAGCGCTTCATCGTCCTGCAAGTGGTCGACCAGCACTGGAAGGAGCAGCTCCACATGATGGACGTGCTCCGCCAGGGGATCGGCCTGCGCGGCTACGGTCAGCGCAACCCGCTTCAGGAGTACGGCTTCGAGGCCTTCAACCTGTTCGAGGAGATGAAGGGCAACATCCGCCTGAACGTCGCCAAGCTGCTCTTCCGGGTGCAGGTGCAGACCGGCGAGCGGCTCGAGCGGCGCGGGCCAGCGCGCCCGACCACGCTCGATGCCGGCGGCGGCGTGAGCGCGTTGGCGGCCGCGGCCGGGCGACCTCAGGCGGCCGGCGCGACCAAGACCGCGCCGATCACCGTCGACGACAAGGTGGGTCGAAACGACCCGTGCCCCTGTGGGAGCGGGAAGAAGTACAAGCACTGCCACGGCAAGGCGGCGTGACCGCCGGTTTCTCCGAGCGCGTGCACGCGCGCGTGCGGTCGCTCGACACCCGCGTGTGTTTGGGCATCGACCCGCGCCCGCACGGGCACCCGAGCACGCACCCGGCGGCGCACGGCGGCGATCCTGCCAAGACGGCGCTCGCCATCGTGGCCTACGTGCGGACCGTGCTCGATGCGACCGACGACCTCATCGCCTGCGCCAAGCCGCAGAGCGCCTTCTTCGAGGCGCTGGGGGTACCGGGCGTCATCGCGCTCGCGCAGGTGCTGGCCGACCTCCGCGAGCGCGGCATCCCGGCGATCCTCGACGCGAAGCGCGGCGACATCGGGACCACGGCCGAGGCGTACGCGGCCGCGTACCTCGCCGACGGCGTGTTCGCGGCGGACGCGCTGACCGTCAACGCTTACCTCGGCCTCGACACGCTCGAGCCCTTCCTCGACGCGGCGGTCGCGAACGAGCGCGGCGTGTTCGTGCTGGTCAAGACCTCGAACCCAGGCAGCGGCGACGTTCAGGACGTCGCAACCGACGATGGGCGGCGCGTCCACGAACGTCTGGCCGACGCGCTCACGGCGCGCGCCGAGCAGTTGCCGGTCGACGCCGACGGCTACACCGCGCTCGGCGCGGTGGTCGGCGCCACGTACCCCGCCGAGTTGGCCGCGCTCCGGGCGCGGCTGCCGCGTTCGCTCCTGCTGGTGCCTGGGTACGGCGCCCAGGGGGGCACGGGGGCCGACGCAGCCGGAGCCTTCGATCCCGCCGGCCTGGGCGCGGTCGTCAACGCCAGCCGGACGCTGCTCTACCCCGCAGGCGGCACCGACGTGGCCGCAGCGGCGCGCGCGGCTGCGACCGCGATGCGCGACGACCTGAACCGGGCGTCGGACGCCCGCACGGCTTAGGTTGATCCATGCCGCTCTAGCTCGGTGCCGTGAACGCCTTCAGCGCCGTGCTATTCGTCCCGGTCCCGTCCGCCTGGCGCCCGCGTGCCGCGTCGTGGCTCGCGAGGCTCGGCGCCGACCCGACCCGCGTCGGCGCGTGGCTGGACGTCCTCGAACGCCGCGCCGACGGGGCCCACGATTGGCGCGAGGTGCTCGCGAACGAGACCTTCCCGGACGGCCGTGCGATGCCGGTGGTGCGCGCCTAGAACGACGCGCTGGAGCAGGTCGGGGCCGGGGTGGCCGTCGTGCCCATGTGGTCACGCGGCCCACTCCCCTTAGCGCTGGACGTCTGGGGACCCGGCGCGCGCGGGGGCGAACCCGACACGCTGGGGTTGGAGCTCCTCGTGCACCGCACGACGCTGCAGCCCCCCGACGCTCCAGCGCCCGATCCCATCGGCTACGCCGTGCGCCGAGCGTCCCTAGGCGACGCCTTCGGCGACCTGATGGCCGAGGCGTGCGAGGTCTTCGAACCGGTCTTCGCGCTCGCGGACGGGATGCAGCCGGTCTCGGACTTCCTCGCCCGCGCCACCGCGGAGCGCGCCCGGCACCCTGCACCGGACGGCGCGCGCCTGGCCGACGACGCGTGGGCGCTCACGTATTGGTCGCCCGAGCGGCTCGACGACGACCTCTCCGCCCGCCTCGCGCGCGCCTCGAGCCGCCGCTCGCGCAGCAACTGGGTCTGCGGAGCAACCACCTGCTCTTCCGCACCTAGCGCGGAGTCTGCAAGATCCGCCCCATACCCATCGGCGACAGGTTGGTGCGCACGCGCGGCAACATCCGCAAGAAGGTCAGCACCGGCGCCGGATCGCCCACGAAGACCGCGGAGAAGGCGTCGAGTTCGGCGACGAGCGGGTGGGTGAAGGCGAACACGTCCACCTCCTCGCCCATCGGCACCTCGTGCGGCCAGGCGCCCGGGAGGTCCGGTTCGCTTCCGACGAGGTACATGCGCGCACGGTTCTCGGCAAGGAACAGGTCCACCGCCACCGGCGCCACCGCGCCGACGTAGGCCGTCACGTCGTAGGCGCACGTGGCGAGCCGCGCCGCGGCCGAGCGAAGCGCACCGTCCCAGGCCTGATCGTTCGGCCGCGTGACGATCACGCGCGGGTACGCCGACCAGTTCCACACCAGCCCGAGGAAGGCGATGCGGCCGGCGTCCTCCGGCGTCCACGCCACGAGCGCCGCGGGACGCAGAACCGGTGCGATGCGCGCGACCAACGCGTCCAGATCGGCGCCGACGCGCGCCAGGTCCGTCGGATCGCCGGCGATCGGCGCGGCGACGCCGTACCAACCGGCGACCACGTCGAGCGAACCCTGCCACACATCGGGCGCCATCGGATCGACCTCGGCCCCGCGGGCGATCACGCGCCGCTCGCGCAGGTAGCGCAGGTCCTCGGCCTGGGGGTGGTCGTCCGGCAACTCGAGCCGCCCCACCACGACGGATCGTGGCAGGGCGGGTTCCAAGGTGCGGACGACGTGGGCGAGGGCGGGGAGGGGGTGGGTGGCAGGCGGCAGGGCGCAGGCGGACGCTACGACCGTGTTCGGCAGGACGAACGCGAACACGACGAAGAGCAGGAAGGCCCGCGGGCGGGCGCGACGACCATTGCGGCGCCCGCCCGCGGGTGCCCTCGAGTGAGGCCTCAGCGCGTCGTCACCGACAACGTCGGAGGATCGTTCGTGACTTGAACCGAGTAGCCCGAGGTCGCGCTGGGACCTGCGCGACCGGCGGCCGAGGTGACGCGAAGCACGTCGCCGTCGAGGAGGCCTTCGACCTGTCGACCGCTCGTGCCGTCGAGCACGACGCAGTCACCGCAGTCCACGATCTCGAGTTGGAGACCCAACGCGAGGTCGAACGGGTCGAACACGACGAAGAAGCTCCCCGCCGAGGTTGCCTCGTACACGAAGTAGTCCGTGTCGCCGAGACGCTCGATGGCGCCCTGGTCCGATTCCCCGCTGTTCAGCACGATCGCGGACGCCACGGAGTCGTTGGCTTCGTTCTGGTCCGTCGCGTCGATGGTGAAGGCGAAGAGCTCGAAACTCGCGTTGGAGCCGGAGGTGTTCGTCACGGACACGACGTACGAAGACGCCGTAGACGGCACGGCGACGCACGGGCCGAGGCACGTAAAGGCGACGGAGATCGACGACCCCGCGACGCCCTCTGCCGACGACGAGAGGGCAGAGAGCGAGGAGACGAAGTACGTCGGCGTGTTGGAGACGGCGATGCGCGTTCCGCCGGCGGTGAAGATCGACACGCGCAGCCCGGACGATCCCTGAACCTCGGCGTACACCAAGTCTCGGACGAAGCTCACGTCCAGTTCGAAGTAGCGGGTGGCGCCCGGTGAAAGCGTCCCATTGGCCTGAACCGAGGGAGTGGCGGTGTCCTGGGCATCGACGGTGTCGGCGAACGTTGGCGGCCAGGTCGGCCCCGGCGTGACCGTGACTTGACATGCGGCGAGCACCAAGGCAAGCGCGGCGAGGGCCGCGAAGGACGAAAGGCGACGGTGGGTCATGAAGGACCTCCTAGTTCGCCTCATCGTAGCCCCCCGACCCGTACCCAGGCTGGCGTGACCGTCACCGACCGTTCACGTGCCGACCTACTCGACGATCAAGAGGTAGGGGTAGAGATCGGGGCCTCCGCCGTGGACCTCGAGCTCCAGATCCGGATGCGCCTCCTCGATGAGGCCCACCAGCGCGTGCGCCGCCTCCTCGCCGGTGGCCACCGCGTAGAACAGCGTCCCCAGCTCGGCGTCGTCCGCCACGCCCTCGAGCATAGCCAACATGCACGCCTCGGCGGTCTCGGAGGTCTGCACCAACGCGCCGTCCAGGAGACCGATGTAGGCCCCCTCGTGCACGTCGACGCCGTCGATCGAGGCGTCGCGGCTGGCGACGGTGACCTCGAGGGTGCGCGCGTCCTTGGCGGCGCGCTCCATCGCGGGCACCACGGCGTCGACCTCGGATCCCTCCGAGAAGGCGACCGAAGCAGCGAGGCCCTGACCCAGCGTGCGGGTCGGTAGGACGACCACGCGCTTCTCGGGGACCAACTCGGCCACGCGCTCTGCGGCGAGGATGATGTTCTTGTTGTTCGGGAGCACCACCACCGCGGGCGCGCCCAGCGAGCGCACCGCATCGGCGATGTCCTGCACCGAGGGGTTGTTCGTTTGCCCGCCACCGACCACGCGGGCGCCGAGGCTGCGGAACGCCTTGGTGATCCCGTACCCGCTCGATACCGCCACCAGACCGGTCTTCGGAGGCTCGGCGGCCTCCATGTCGATATCGGCGAGGATCTCGGAGTGCTGTTCCGACATGTCCTCGACCTTGGAGCGCACCATCCGGCCGTAGCGTGCGACGAGCGCGAGCAGCTTCTCGGGCTCCTCGGTGTGGATGTGGCCCTTCACGAAGCCCTCGGCGCCCACGACCAGCAGCGAGTCGCCGAACGAGGCCACGGCCTCCTGGATCTCGCGCGTCTCGACGCTCACCTCGGCGAGCAGGAACTCGGTGCAGAACCCGAAGGCCTCCTCCTCGAACTGCTCCTGCGCGCGGGTCGTCACCTTGGGGGGTGGCGGCAGCGGCTTGCCCTCGAAGGCGGCGATCAGCCCCTCGAGAAGCCGTAGGAAGCCCAGCCCGCCGGCGTCGACCACGCCGGCCTGCTTGAGGATCGGGAGCTGCTCGGGCGTGCGCGCGAGCGCTTCGTGGCCGGCCGCGAGCGCACGCTCGAGCAGGGCGACCGGCTTCTCTCCGTCGAGCGGCTTGGCGACCGCGTCGGCCGCGAGGCGCACGACCGTCAGGATCGTGCCCTCCACGGGCTTCATCACGGCGGCGTAGGCGGTCTTGGTCGCACCCGTCAACGCTTTAGCGAGCACCGCCGCGGTCAGCGCGTCGTGCTCCTTGACGACGTCGGCGAACCCCTTGAGGACCTGCGACAAGATCACGCCGGAGTTGCCGCGCGCGCCGAGCAGCGACCCGTAGGCGAGCGCATGAGCGACGTCGGCCATGGCCGTCGGTGCCTCCTCGAGCAGTTGCCGGCGCACGGACTGCAGCGTCAGGTGCATGTTGGTACCGGTGTCGCCATCGGGCACCGGGTAGACGTTGAGGGCGTTGACCTCGTCGATGTGGACGCCGAGGAAGTCGGTGGCGAAGACGAAGGCGTCGGCCAGCGCGATCGGCGGCAGCGCCGCCGCGTCGACCCCGACCGCCGCCGCCCGCTTCGCGGTCGGACCTTCACCCACGGCTGACCCCAGCGACGTGGACCTTGACCTCGTCCACCTCGACGCCGGCGTAGGTGCGGGCGGCGTACCGCACCCGCTCGACGACCGACTCGGCCACCGCCGGGATGTTCACGCCGTAAGCGACGACGACGTGCAGCACGACTTCGGCGCGGGTGGCGTCCTCCGAGCGGTCGATCTCGACCCCCTCGTCCACTTGCGACACCCCGAGGATCCGCCGCAACCCCTCGCTGAGGCTGGCTGGCGCCATGCCGACGACGCCGGGTACCTCGTGGGCGGCAAGGCCGATGACCGTCGCCAGCGCGCC